>NZ_QHHV01000599.1:0-764 GCF_003947245.1 Actinoplanes sp. ATCC 53533
CTCACCTGGCTTGGCATCGCATTCTTGATCTTCTTCATTGCCGTTCAACCCCAACTCGGCCGCCGCGGTGTTCGAGTCACTGGGTGACACCATCGGGGACATTGCTCGTGGTTTCGGAACGTTCTTCACCAACCTCGTCGCTTAACATCACCTGATGGGTCCTGGCGAGCCGCGGCAACCTGATGACGAGGGTGCGCGCCGCCCTCGCGACGACGACGAAGACTTCGGCTACAACGATCCGGCGTTCGACGACGCTCCGGAGTATCGCCGGGGTGCGGCCTCGGCCGGCCCTGGCTACTCGCCTGACGCTGGCTATTCGCCGAGCGCCGGCTACGGGACGGACTCCCGCGACGACTACCGCGATCCGGGTGAATACGAAGCCCCGATCTTCACCGAGGAAGAGCTCCAGGGCCTCGGTGGTGACGGCGCGGGCGTCCCGGGTGGACCGCGCCGGGTGCTGCCGCTGGAGGACGAGCCGACCACGCTGGTCTCCCGCTATCTGTTCCCGACCGAGCGCTACCGCGGCGAGTGGAAGAGGCACTGGATCCATCTGTCCACGCCGCTGCTGGTCGGCGTCGGCTCCACTCTGCTGCTCGGTTACCTCGCCGGCTGGCTGACCCAGCAGGACGTCGACGGCCTGGTCACCGCGGCCGTGCTGGTCTGGCTCGGGGTGATGGGCTGGGTCGCCTGGAAGGTCGGCGACTGGTATTTCGATCGCTTCATCCTGACCAACAAGCGGGTCATGGTGGTCAACGGCATCATCA
>NZ_QHHV01000600.1:0-692 GCF_003947245.1 Actinoplanes sp. ATCC 53533
AACGCCGGATCACCCTTGACGACCTGACGGTCGCTCTCCTGCGTGCCTTCCTTCGGCAATGCACCGAGAGCGCCAAGGCGGCCGGGCTTACGCTGCCCACTGACGCGAGGGTCTTCTCACCACTGCCGGACGGGTCCGAGTGGCTCAAACCGGACTCCGTCACCCAGCGGTACACGCGGATGTGCGCCCGCCTTGGTTGGGACATGAACCTTCACGAGCTGCGGCACTACTCCGCGACTGAGCTGATCGCCGCTGGAGTAGACGTCCGGACCGTGGCCGGCAGGCTCGGCCACAGCGGCGGCGGAACAACAACCTTGCGCGTTTACACCGCCTGGGTCTCCGAGGCGGATCAACGGGCCGCCGGCTCACTTGCAGGCCGCATGCCTGAGCTTCCGGCAGGCATCGAGACGGACGGCGAGATGACTGCGATCACAACGCCGGTCAGCGAGACATCAGCGCCGTACCTACGGATCGCCGACGACCTACGCGCTGCAATTCGGTGCGGAGCGCTCAAACTCGGCGACCGCCTGCCGACTGTCGCCGAGTTGGCCAAGCGCTACCAGGTCGCCATCAGTACCGCACATCGGGCTGTCGCCACGCTGACCGACGCTGGGCTGATCACTGTCTCGCGCGGCGTTCCCGCAACCGTGGCAGTCGAGCGAGTTGAGGCCCCGCCCGGTTCCTGACACTCA
>NZ_QHHV01000601.1:0-639 GCF_003947245.1 Actinoplanes sp. ATCC 53533
CGGCGATGCCCGGTGCATCCGCACCTCAACGGTGGTGGAGCGGACTAGGCCGAGGTCGCCCAGCTCGGCGACCTGGTCGATGATGCCGTCTGCGGCGCGGCGGGTGATCCGCTCGGCGCGTTCCCGCACGGCCGGATCATCGGCCTGCGTCTCAGCGCGTGCGGGCAACGCCATCGGCACCGTCATGTCGGAGATCAGAACCCGTACGGCGATTGTCTCGGGGGCAAGCCGGCCGCTGCGCACCTTGTCGAGGGCTTCGGCGACCGCGTCTCGCAGTGTCTCGCCGGAGAATCCCGCGAAGTCGATCGTGACGTGCGGTCGCTCAAAGGCGGCTTCGATGTGCGGCCGCAACTCCACCGCGAGCTGCGTCTGTGCGCGGACAAATGCGCCGCTGCCTTGCCGGGTCACGATCAACCGTTCGGTGCGAAGGATCTCTAGCGCGCGTTTCACCGTCTCCCGTGCCACGCCGTAGCGGGTGGCGAGGTCGGGCTGCGACGGGAGCTTGTCGCCCGGCTCGAGGCGACGCGTGAGGATGGCCGCGCGCAGCTTGTTGGCGATCTGCTGCGACGCCTGCTTCGGGTCATCGGGGTCTAGCTGGCCAAGGAAGTCAAGGTTCTCGGTCACCGCTACACGGTAGCG
>NZ_QHHV01000602.1:0-595 GCF_003947245.1 Actinoplanes sp. ATCC 53533
GGATGCCAGGCACCGAGGCATGCCGATCGCCTGCGAAGCCTGTGGCTTCGACTTCGGTCGTGCGTACGGGCCTCGCGGTCAGGATTACATCGAGTGCCATCACCGCACGCCCTTACACGTCACCGGTGAGACGAACACCCGGCTGAGTGACCTCGCGTTGATCTGTTCCAACTGCCATCGAATGGTGCACCGCGCACGCCCGTGGCTGACGATCGAGGCGTTGCAGGACCTTGTCGTCGCACAGAGGTCGGCCGGCTGAGCGGCCACACGCTTTCCAAGTCTGTTGACCATCGTCCGACGCCAACCGATACCGTCCCTGACCTGCGGAAGTCCTCTATCGGCGGACAAGATCGAACGGCATCGGTCGGCAACGAATGAGACCATAATTGAGACCGAACGCGCCGCCCAGACGTAGATTCCGGACGGTGGGCCATCTTGGGCCAGCACCAGCTACTCGCCGCCTGGACCAAGGGGCCGAGCATCGCAACACGCCGCCAGACGTTGCCCAGTTGATCAAGGTTTCACGAGATGCTGGTGGCAGACATGTGCGCGGTGCGCGTCGGAAGTTCCGTCCGCCCGCCGAGCGCTCGGCGAA
>NZ_QHHV01000603.1:0-680 GCF_003947245.1 Actinoplanes sp. ATCC 53533
TAGAGCAGCGAGGACCCGAAGATCACCGGCACGACACCGGCCTGGTTGACCTTCAGCGGGATGTACGTCGAGGTGCCGCCGTACATGCGCCGGCCGATCATGCGCTTCGCGTACTGCACCGGGATGCGGCGCTGGGCCTGCTCGATGAAGACGACGGCGCAGATGACGATCAGCACGAGGGCGATCACCAGCAGGAACTTGGCGACGCCGCTGCTCTCCTTGATCGTCCAGCCCTCGCCGGGAAGGCGGGCGGCGATCGACGCGAAGATCAGGACGGACATGCCGTTGCCGACGCCGCGGTCGGTGATGAGCTCGCCGAGCCACATGACCACGCCGGTGCCGGCCGTCATCGTGATGACCAGCATGACCAGGGTCAGCCACATCGGGACGCCGGTGTTCTCCGGCACGATCTGGAAGTTCGACTGGTCCTGCGGGCACGCGTTGGCGAAGAGCTGGCCGGAGCGGGCCAGGGCGACGAACGCGGAGGACTGCAGGACCGCGAGGCCCAGCGTCAGGTAGCGGGTGTACTGGGTGATCTTTGCCTGGCCGGACTGGCCTTCCTTGCGAAGCTGCTCGAGGCGAGGAATCACCACGGTGAGCAGCTGCAGGATGATCGATGCCGTGATGTACGGCATGATGCCGAGCGCGAAGACCGACAGCTGGAGCAGCGCGCCACCGGA
>NZ_QHHV01000604.1:0-774 GCF_003947245.1 Actinoplanes sp. ATCC 53533
CCACGGGGTGTGCCGGATGCTCGGCGTCACCGAAGAACTGGCGGAGGCCGGTTTCCCGACGAAGCGGGGTGGCACCTTCCGCTGGGGTGCGCGCCCGGAGCCGTGGACGTTCTCCTTCGCTGTTTCGTCCCGGATGACCGGCCCGACGTCGTTCGCGTACCAGGTCGAGCGGGCGCGTTTCGATGAGATCCTGCTGCGTAACGCGCAGCGCAAGGGTGTCGAGGTGCGTGAGGGCTGCTCGGTCGCCGGTGTGATCGAAGGGGACGAGCGGGTCGCCGGCCTGCGCTACACCGACTCCGACGGCGGTGAGCACGAGGTGCGTGCGCGCTTCGTGGTCGATGCGTCGGGCAACAAGAGCCGGCTGTATTCCAGTGTCGGCGGGACCCGGAACTACTCGGAGTTCTTCCGCAGCCTGGCGCTTTTCGGCTACTTCGAGAACGGCAAGCGGCTGCCGGCGCCGAACTCGGGCAACATCCTCAGCGTGGCCTTCGACAGTGGCTGGTTCTGGTACATCCCGCTGAGCGACACGATGACCAGCGTCGGCGCGGTGGTGCGCCGGGAGATGGCGGAGAAGATCCAGGGCGACCGGGAGAAGGCGCTCCAGGCTCTGATCGCCGAATGCCCGCTGATCTCCGAGTATCTGCAGGATGCCCGCCGGATCACCACCGGCAGGTACGGGGAGCTGCGGGTCCGCAAGGACTACTCCTATCTCCAGACGAGCTTCTGGCGGCCCGGGATGATTCTGGTCGGCGATGCCGCGTGCTTCGTGGATCC
>NZ_QHHV01000605.1:0-779 GCF_003947245.1 Actinoplanes sp. ATCC 53533
AAACGAGGCGATCTGATCCGGGCGCACCCGTCCGGCCGCAGCCTCGGTGACGAGGGTGTCAAGCGCCTTGCGGTATCGCACGCCGGCCGCGTAGAGCTCGAACAACGGTGTGCTGCGTACGGTCTCTTCGGTGAAGCCGGGCAAGTGGACGACCAACGGCACCTTCTCGGTACCGGCAGCGACGTCGTCGAGCGCCAACATCAACGACAGATAGCTGCCTCGGAACGCGTGAATCTCGTAGGGCAGCGAGCCGGACTCATGTAACACCTTGAGTCGATCGACGAACTCGTTGTAATGCCCGGCCTGGTCAAGCCATACGACCACACCCTGCTGGCGCACCCGCGCGCGAAGATCCGTCTCGAGGCACGCGGACACGGGACCACCGAACTCGACCGCCGTAGCCCCAGGTCCCGCCGTCGTCACGTGCCGTCCTCCACGCTCTCTTCGACGCTGTCGTCCGCGTCCTCGTTGGCAAACAGACCGACGTGTGGCGCAAGAGTGGCAAGCAATTCCTTGCGCCTATGCACCTTCTCGGCGTGGGTCGCCTCGAACGCGGCGCGAGCCTCGGGCTCGTCGGGGGCAAGAATTCGGAGCTCTGCACCCTGCTTTTCAGCCAACCGGAGCTCCATCTCCCAGATCGATCCAGAATGTGCTGACCAGAGACCCGGCTCGAGGATACGCAGCTCGGCCACCTGCCCGCGGCGCACGCCACGTCCCATGCGCCGGATGGCCTCCTTTTCGATTGCCGCGAGGGCGGCCCTGGGCTGGACCCGAAGGAA
>NZ_QHHV01000606.1:0-677 GCF_003947245.1 Actinoplanes sp. ATCC 53533
GATCGGTCTCCTTCGCCAGCGCTAGCTTCTCCACCCGCATCCGGTCGACCTGGCGCTGCAGCTGGTCCAGCTCCACCGGCCGGGAGTCGATCTCCATGCGCAGCCGGGAGGCGGCCTCGTCGATCAGGTCGATCGCCTTGTCGGGCAGGAACCGGTCGCTGATGTAGCGATCGGAGAGCGCGGCCGCCGCGACCAGCGCGCCGTCCGTGATCTGCACCCGGTGGTGTGCCTCGTAGCGGCCCTTGAGCCCGCGCAGGATGCCGATCGTGTCCTCGACCGTGGGCTCGCCGACGACGACCGGCTGGAAGCGCCGCTCCAGGGCGGGATCCTTCTCGATGTGCTCGCGGTATTCGTCCAGCGTGGTCGCGCCGACCATCCGCAGCTCACCGCGGGCCAGCATCGGCTTGAGCATGTTGCCGGCGTCCATCGAGCCCTCGCCCTTGCCGGCGCCGACGACGGTGTGCAGCTCGTCGAGGAAGGTGACGACCTGGCCGTTGGAGTTGCGGATCTCCTCGAGCACGCTCTTGAGGCGCTCCTCGAACTGGCCGCGGTACTGCGCGCCGGCGACCATCGCGCCGAGGTCGAGCGAGACCAGCTTCTTGTCGCGCAGGGTCTCCGGCACGTCGCCGGCCACGATGCGCTGGGCCAGGCCCTCGACGATCGCGGTCTTGCCGACG
>NZ_QHHV01000607.1:0-713 GCF_003947245.1 Actinoplanes sp. ATCC 53533
AGGGCAGAGGATCGCCCCTACTGGCACGTCGATGTGGTAACGCGGTGAGGTACCGGCCCAGCTGGTGCCGGAGAGCAGCACCACATTCGGGCCAGGGCCGTCGGCCGGGAACAGATTCGGCATGTTCACGAGAAGCGCCCGGCCAACGCCGGTGTAGCGGAAGAATCGGAACTCGCCCAGCTGCCCGTCGCGGCGGCTCGCCTCGTCCTCGACGTATTGGAAGCCCAGCACATTACCCATGGGCGATTCGGGAACGGCAACCGCGAGATCGACCGGTGGTCGACGGACCTCGGTGGGCAGGGTATCGAACAGCTCGAGTTCGGCGGCGACCTCCGGCCACATGGCGAGCATCAGGTTGAGCCGGTGCGCCATCACGGCTACCGCAATGGCGAACTCCAGCCGCCACACGTTGCGGTCCAGGTCGCTGGGCGCGACCTTGGTGCCCTGGACCAGTTCGGAGCCGGTCAGGTCGGTGAGCCAGCTTCGGACGTCGGCTTCCCGGACGTCCTCGTCCGTATCGGAGAGCAGGCGTTCGGTCAGGTCCGCCAGGCCTCGTGCGACGCCATCCTCGGCGATATCCGTCGGTGCGTCGATGAAGGCATTGAACTGCTGCCGGAGTGCCTGGTAAAGGGGGTCGTCGTCCCACCCGGCGTCCTTGCTGCCGGAGAGTCCGGCCCAGTCCTGCGCCAGGCCATCGAACAGCGACCACGCGG
>NZ_QHHV01000608.1:0-733 GCF_003947245.1 Actinoplanes sp. ATCC 53533
CTGAATCATGTAGAAATCCGCCCCCGCGTCCAGCAACAACGCAACATGGGTATGCCGCAAATCGTGAAACCGCGGCCGCTTGTGCAACCGCGACTCGCAGCTGCACGTCGACACCGACACCGCCGTCACCCGCTCCAGCTCCGCGCCATTACCGGTCTTCACCGGTACCGGCGGGTGCTCGGGGCAGCGCTGCGCCGCCGACACCGCATACCGCCAGTAGCGCCACCGGAAGTTGTTCGCATCCCAGGCGCTGCCCTCGGGCGACGTGAACACCAAGGCGCTAGGCCGCTTTCCGGCGATCAACCGTGCCAGCAGCACGGCCATCTTTGGCGAGAGGTGAATCGACCGCCGGGACCGCTCCGACTTCGGTTTACCGAACTTCCCACCTCGATGCAGCGTCTTCACGACGTACACCACCGGCTTGCTCGCCGACAGATCCACCGATTTGACCCGCAGACCGAGAAGCTCGCCCAGCCGCATACCGGTGCCGATGGCGAACTCGACGAGGTCCCGGATGGCAGGTGGGCAGTTAGCGACCAAGATGTCGGCTTCGGCCGAGGTCAAGAAGACCGCGTCGTACTTCTCGATCCGGGGCAGCCCGTTGCTGCGCTGGCCCGCGGGAACGTCGAGCGGGTTGTCCAGCCGGTACCGCGGGACCGCGGACCGCATCACCATGTTCAGGACGGTCCAGTGCTTGTGCACGCTGGCCGGCGCTAGGTCCTCGCACAGGTCG
>NZ_QHHV01000060.1:0-45091 GCF_003947245.1 Actinoplanes sp. ATCC 53533
TTGGCTCAGTATGCGACGAACCGTCATCTTCAGGTGTCCCACGAGTGGGTGACTGAGCACACCTTCCGGATGCTCAAACAAACACTGGGCTGGACCAGCCCGAAACTGCGCGACCCGGCTGCCGCCGACCGCTGGACCTGGCTCCTGCTCGCCGCCTATACCCAGCTACGCCTCGCCCGGACGCTGGTCGCTGATCTACGCCGGCCCTGGGAACGCCCGGCCCCGCCACAGCGACTCACCCCAGCCCGAGTCCGGCGAGGGTTTCGGCACCTACACGCTCAAACAGGCACTCCCACCAGCGCACCGAAACCCTCCCGGCCAGGACCCGGCCGACCCACCGGCCGGCGAAACCAGCACCCTGCCACCCGCCACGACGTCCACATCGTCACCAAGGCCAAACCTCAAAACGGCACGAAATCCAAGAAGACCTCGACCACCCCACGGCCACGCCGAACGGGTTAAAACTCAAGCTAGCCCGTGTTTCGTAAGTGGGCCGGGCTGCGCCGGGCCCAGGCGCCGCCTGGCCGCACGCCGGGACCGCCCAGATACAACACCGGTATCCGGACGATCCCGTCGCACACCCAGCCGACCCCTGGACTCCGCCTCGCCGTCGACCCCCTTACGAAACACGGGCTAGACCGGTCAGCCGATGGCCACCTTGATCGCCGCGGTCGCGGCGGCCAGGCCGATCTGCTCACCGATCCGCAGCGCCCACTGCCCCGCCTGGGCGAGATGCTGCCGCATGCCCTGCTCATCCCCCCGGGTAGCAGCGTCCCGCGCGGCCTCCACAGCCGCCACGGACTCCTGTTCCGCAGGTGTGCGTGCGGCTCCCGCGAGCAACTCGCGCAGCTCACCCAGCTGCCCGGCCAGCTCGCGCAGCTCGGTGCCGCCGGCCACGTGCTGGTTGACCTGCCCGGTTTCCACCCGGTTCTCGTTGCCGATGCTCGCGGCGTTGACCGGTGCGTTGAAGGTGAAGTCTCCTGGTGCCACGGCGTGTCCTCCCTGTCCACCCTGGATCTGCATGACGATCTTGTTGGCGTTGTCGAGCTTGGCGTTCAGCGCCGCGATCTCCTTGCGGAAGGTCAGTTCGCGGTCGCAGCGGCGCAGCGTGTTCTGCAGCAGCGTGTCGGTGTCGCCGGATTCCGGGCGCTGGGCGATGATCTCGTGGTAGACGTTGCGGGCGGCGATGTGCGCGGCCCGCCGCCAGTGGTTGCGGGCGCGGCGCACCAGCTCGCGGCATTCGGCCCAGCGTTCCTCGTCGACCGCGAGCTCGGCGGCCGCCCAGCTGAGCCAGCCGTTGACCCGGGCCAGCTCCATCTCGTACAGCGATCGGGCGTTGCGTGGCATCTGGCGCGCGACGGCCTCCCGCAGCAGGCGTTCGTAGCGTTCGACGGCGTCCTCGCCGGACACGACCGCGTCGCCGTAGTGACCGCTCTGCGCTTCCCGCAGCGTCTCGACGAAGCTCTGCACCGCCTGCAGATACCGCATCCCGTCGGTCAGCTGCCGGCGGAGCTCGTCGTACTGGGTCCGTGCCTGGCCCGGCGTGGATGGTCGCTCGCCGTCGGACTGGTGCCGCAACTCGTCGAACGCCACGTACGCGTTGTCGAAGCTCTGGTACGCACCCTTGAAGTCGCCGTTGCGCATGTGCCCGAGCCCGGCCATCAGCTGACTGGCCGCCCGGGTCAGCCGCAAGCGCCAGGTGCCCACCGGGTGCAGGGGCAGGTCGCTGCCGGCGAGTTGCTCGAAGCACTTCATCGCGGTGGCCAGGTAGCGCAGGGCGGTGTCGAAGTCACCGGCGAGGCGTCGCTCGTCGGCGCGGCACACGTACTGCAGGCCCTCGGCGAGCAGCACGTTGCCGGCGGCGGCGTCGCGGACGCCGGCCAGCCGGTCCCGGTACGCCGCGTCGCCGTCCTGGTGCCGGCGTTCGCGCTCGCAGAGCTTGCGCTTGGTGTCGTTGAGCTGCAGGAACTGGGCCAGCAGGGCGTCGGCGCCGGCGAAGCTCAGCTCCTGCTGGCGCCGGGTGGCCTCGCCCATGACGATGTCCCCGAGCGCGGACGCGGCCAGCAGGTAGCGGTCGAATTCCGGCGCGTCGAGGCCGGGCAGGTGTTCGTAGTAGTCGACCTCGGCGAGCAGGCTGGGGAAGTCGTCCGTGGCCGACACCGGCGGCGGCACGGTGCCTGGAGTGGTCATGGTGGCTCCCCGGCGCTGAGGGCGTCGACCGCGAACGGCGGGGAGCCCTCGCCGCGGCGGTGCACCAGGATGCGGGTGCCGGGCGCGGGCTGGTGCTCGAGGATCCACCGGTTGAGCGGGATCCGCACCCAGCGTTCCAGCAGCGGGCTGCGGATCTGCCGGGCGCCGAGGGCGGCGCCGCTGCGCACGATCTCGTCGACCACGGCGCGGCCGATCGCCGTACGGTCGAAGACCAGGTCGTAGCCGCGGGCCCGGGCCGCCATCGCGATCTGGTCCAGGAACTTCGCGGTGATGTCCATGATGACGTTCTCGCGGAGCAGGTCGAACACGACGACGCCGGTGCCGAGCCGGCCGAGCAGTTCGGGGCGGTGCAGGCGGGTGGCGAAGTGCTCGGTGACCGCCTGGCTGAAGTGCTCGCGCACCGCCTCGTAGGACATCGCCGGATCGGTGAAGGTGCGGCCCAGGTCGCCGACCCCGATGTTGGACGTGAAGATCACGATCGAGTGCGAGAAGTACGCGGTGCGCCCCTGCCCGTCGGTGAGCCGCCCGTCGTCGATGAGCTGCAGGAACTTGTCCATGATCTTCTCGTGGGCCTTCTCGATCTCGTCGAACAGCAGCACGCTGAACGGCCGCTCGAGGACCCAGTTGGTGAGCGTCCCGCCGTGCTCGTGGCCGACGTAGCCCGGCGGCGCGCCGGTCAGGCGTTCGCTGGTGTGTTCCTGGCTGTACTCGCTCATGTCGAAGCGGCGCAGCGCCGACTCGTCGTCGAACACCAGCTCGGCCAGGGCCTTGGCCAGCTCGGTCTTGCCGACGCCGGTCGGGCCGACGAAGAAGAAGACGCCCTTGGGGCGGGTGCCGGTCTGCTGACCGGCGGAGACGAAGTCCAGCCCGACCCGGGCGTTCACCAGGACGTCGGTCACCGCGCGGACGGCGGGCAGCTGCCCGATGACCCGCTTGGACAGCAACGCCTCGGCATCCTTGATCTTGCCGAGGTCGAGCTGTTCCCAGGGGTCGTCGCGCAGCCCGAAGCGGTGCCGGGCGACCAGCCGGCGCGGCATGGTGGGCGGGATCCGGGCGACCTGGGAGGTGACCCGCAGCGCGCCGATGTCGACGATCGTCATGCCGTCGGTGAGACTCGCCAGCGTGGTGGTCGCCTCCGCCCGGGCGTCCGGCGTCATCGTGTCGCCGCCGTAGTAACCGGCGACGTCCTCGCGCAGGAAGGCGGCCCGTTCCGCGATCGCCGGCCGGTCCGCCAGCACGGCCACGACGTTCGGATTGTCGCGGTGCAACCAGGACGGCAGGGCGGACAGCTCCCGGGCAACGAAGATCATCGTGTTGTGGTATTTCGGGCTGCCGCCGGGCGTCACCGGATCGGCGGCGAGCAGCCGCCGGACGTACGCCACCTGCGTCACGTGGTCGTTGCTGAAGTGCGAGGGTGCGCCGACGAGCAGGTCGGCGCTCTCCACGATGACCACGCAGGGGCGCTCGTTCTGGTTCATCAGCCGCAGCGCCACCGCCAGGACGTCGACCGCCGTCCGCGGCTCCGCCGACCGCGCCGCCATGAGCTGCTGCTCGAGGACGTCGGCGGAGGTGACGAGCGGGTTGCGGCGCCCACCGTTGTTCGCGGGCGGCTGGCGCGGCGGCGGGGCGGCGGGTCCGTCCGGATCGCTGAGGAAGCGCCGGACGAACTCCCGGCTGGCGTCGTCGTAGTAGCTCAGGCCCTCGACCAGGTTGTACCGGACGATGACCGTGAAGCCCGCCACCGCCAGGAAGTCGGCCACCGTGGCCGCGAACGGCTGGTACCGGTCGTTCCAGCGGATCAGGTCGTCGACGTTGCCGTGCACGACGAGGTGCCGCCGGCGCTGCAGCTCGTGGTAGGCCCGCACCAGCCACGGTGCGCCGCGCGGGGCGGTCACGGTCGCCATGACGGGTTCTCCTCGTGCCGGCTGGACTCCGTGGCGGGCGGGCTCAGCCGGCGCGGCGCGTTGCTCGCCGGCCGGCGCTGGCCGTCGCGTCCCTCCCAGGTGACCGGGCTCATGACGACGCCGTCGCGGCCCGCGCTCTCCTGGAGCACGTCGATGATCTCGAGCAGGCTCCCGCAGGCGGCGGTGCCGTGGCCGGCCCTCTCCTCGTGCTGGACGGCCTCGGAGGCGTACAGGACGCGGTGGCTCTCGTCGGCCTCGGTCTCGGCCTCCACGATCAGGGCGACCGTGTCACCGCCGGGGCGCGACGCCCGCAGCCCGATCGCCCCGTCCTTGCTCTCCATGACGCTGCCCGCGTCGACCGAGAAGCCGACGGCCGGCAGCGCCCGGACCAGCGAGGTCAGCACCGTACGCCGTTCGGCGATCTGGTCGAGGACGGCGTCCAGGTCGTCCTCGATGGCGTCGACGCGCCGTTCCAGCGCGGCGCCGAGCCGCAGCACGTCGGCGAGCTCACCGCGGGCGAGGTGGGCCCGCAGCATGGTGATGGCCTCCCCGGCCCGGTCACCGTCGCGCAACGCTACGTGCGCCGCCTGCCCGTCCGCCCGCAGCCCCGCCAGCCGGGCGGCCAGCAGCTCGATCCGCACCGCCGCCCGCCGGCGCTGCTCCTGGTGCTCGGCGCGGGCCGCGGCCACCCGGTCGAGGTGCTCCCGCACCCGGTCGGCGAGGTCGTCGACCTCCGCGTCGCCGGGCTCGGCCACGCTACGCAGCTGGGCGAGCCGGGAGTCCAGGGTGATCGCGTCGCCGGGATCGTAGCGGCCCCGCTCGGCGTCGGCGTCCCGGACCATCGCGGCCAGTGCGGCGATCCGGTCGGCCGGGCGACCCGAGCGTACGGCGGCGCCGGCCCGCATCGCCCTGATGCCGCGCTCCGCGCGTTCGAACTCGCCCGCGGCCGCCGCCAGCTCGGTGAACGAGGCAGCCTCGCGGACGTGCCCGGCGGCTTCCTCAAGCGCCTGCCCCCGCTCGATGCTCTCGGCACCGAGCCCGGCCAGCGTCGTGGCCAGCGGACCGTACCGCTGCAGGATCTCGCTCCGGGCCACGGCCAGCAGCTCATCGCGGCGCCGGGCCGCCGCGGCCTCACGCCGCAGGTGCCGGGCGTCGCGGTCGTGGTGCACCTGGTCGCGGACCTTCTTGCCGAGCTGCGCGAAGCTGTACTTCGGGGATCTGCTCATCCGGCGCCGGCCCTCCCCCGCGCGCCGGCCGGCATCCCGAGCGCCTGCTCGAGGCACTCCCGGAAGCCGGGGACGGGCGGGACTCCCAGCCACTGCAGGGCTCCGGCCGCGGTGACCTCGAACTGCAGGCCCGCGCCGGGCTCGGTGCCGTCGCCGAGGTCACCGTGGCGCGCGGTGAGGCAGTGGATGCGCTGGTTGGCCGAGCCCCGCCAGCGCAGGTCGGCGTGCCGGTGCGCCTGGTACGGGCCGTCGATCAGGATGTCGAGCTCGGCGAGCAGACCACGCTGGTCGGCGGTGCCGTGCTCCCGCAGGTGGCGCAGGGTGAAACCGGTGTAGGACAGCACGGACAGGTCACGCCGTACCCGGACCAGCTCGACCAGCCGGCGGACCGCCGCGGCCTGGGCGAACGGTTCCCCGCCGGAGAGGGTGAGGCCGTCGACGGCCTCGTCGGCGATGCGCCGGGCGAGCTCGGCCACCGCGACCGGCCGGCCGCCCCGCGCCGGAATCCATTGCGGACTGACGCAGCCGGGGCAGTTCAGCGGGCAGCCCTGGACCCAGACCGCGAACCGGTTGCCCGGCCCGAGCACGGTGCAGGCCGGGTGCGTCGCAGCGATGACGAGCGTCCGGCCGGTCACAGGGAACCATTCCCTGCGGCGACGATCAAACCTGCGACGAAGATCAGCAAAAGCACGACTACGGCCACCACCACCACGAGGCGAGCCACCCTGGCCTTCGAGATCTTCTTCTTCGCGGCCGGCACCGGCGTCGCCGGCGCGTCGGCGTACGGCCGGGGCGGTGCCGGAAAGGTGATCGCCGTCCGGGGCATCGCCACGGTGCCGACAGCGACGCCGGCCCTGGGGACGCGCTGGAGCGGGACGAGTCGTGGCGGCTCGGCCCCGGCGGGCGGCACCCAGCCCGGCGGCGGCGGGAAGTGATCGCCGAATCCCCCGGCGATCCGCGCACACCACACACATCCCGCCGCCGAGCGGTGGTACGCGTGCCGCGGGTTGTACCGGCACCCCATCAGCTCGAAGCTGGTCTGCTCCAGCGCGTGCGCCCAGGTGCTGCCGGACGGACGGATCAGCGGTTCGTCGTACCCGTTCTCGAAGCACTGCCGGATCAGCTCCCGCACCTTGGGCGGCAGCACCTCGGCCGGGATGCTGCCGGACGTGGGCACGAGCCGGTCCGGATGGGTCAGCCGGTTGTTGCGCTGTTTGATGTTCTCCTCGACGCTGGTCGACGGTGGCACCGCCGTGGAGACCCCGCCGAACGGGTGCTCGCCCTCCATCACCAGCTGGCAGATCACCACGCCGAGCCCGAACAGGTCGTGCTCGCGGGTCAGCCCCTTGACGTCGAGCACCTCGGGCGCGGCGTACTCGGGGGTGTACTTCTCGCCGAGGTGCAGCACGCCGGTGGCCGGGTCGGTGAACTGCACGCCGTCGCAGTCCAGCAGGGTCACGTGGCCGTGCCGGTCGACCAGGACGTTGGTGGGACTGACGTCGCCGATCACGATGCCGGCGCCGTGCAGCATGTCGAAGAGCCGCCCGACCCGCGCCGCGATCGTGAAGGTCGTGCGCCACGTCGGTTCGTCCAGCAACCCGATCCGGGCCCGGGCGTCGAGCAGGCGCAGCAGCGGCGTGCCGTCGATGCGCGGGACCACGACGCCGCGCAGCTGGCCCTTGTCGTCCCGCAGGGTCGTCCGGGGCCAGGCCACGTGCAGGTGCTCCGGGCAGTCGCCGCCCCAGGTGACCGGGGCGAGCCGGCTGAGCGCGTCGAGCCGCGGCCCCAGCTCCGCCGAGCGCTCGAAGTCGGAGTAGATCTTGGCGCAGACGTGCGGCGAGTCGGCGACCGGGTAGACGACACCCTCGGCGCCGCTGCCGATCTCCTCGTCCACCACGATCTCGACCGGCCGGCCGGCCGGGGTGTGCAGCCGCCGGGTCCTCATCGGTGCACCGCCATCAGCATGGTCTTGTCGTCACCGGACGAGGCCGCGAACTCCTTCGACTGCAGCTTGCGGCTGAGCTCGCTGCCGTCCACGCCGGGCATCCGGAACGCCGCGAAGTACGCGTCGAAATCCGCCGGGGCACAGGGGTACGCGATCCCGTCGGGTCCCCGGCTCACGTCGAGCATCCCGTCGATCAGTCCATCGGTGCACAGCGCGAGCCCGCGGGCGCCGGTGTCGACGATGAGCCCGCTGCGCAGATCGTCCCGGCGGCCGGCGGAGGTCATGAAGACCGTCTCGTTGGCCGTCTGACGGCCCGTGGGAGGCGGGATCACCAGGTGCGAGCCGCCCGGCGCCCGTTCCATCACCAGGAAACCGTCACCCACGCAGACGTAGGCGAAATACGGCGGATCGGCGACGATGGCCAGCAGCGTGGTGGCGAACTCGGCCCGCGACACCGTGCTGACCCCGGTGGCGGTGGGCCTGTTCCGCAACGGGGTGATGGCCCGCTCGACGAGCTCGTCGAACTGGTCGAGGCACGCTTGGGCGTACCGGGCGGTGGCCTCATGCCATTGACCCAGCGTGCGCGGCACCCTGGCGAAGACGTGGTCGGCGGCCTCCCAGGCCGCCTCCACCGACAGCCGGGAGCCGTGCGCGGAGCGCGGCTGTGATCCGGCGCCGTCGGCCACCGCGAGCAGGTGCAGTCCGTCGCCGACCGCACCCTGCCGCAGGCTGTCCTGGTTTTCGATGCCGAGGCTCGTGTGGTTGGGCCCGGCCACCGACGCGGAGATGACCCGCCAGCGGGTGTCGAACCGGCTATCGGCCATCGGAGCCGGCGCCTTCCTCATCGAGCCAGCGACGCATCTCCTCGTTCTTCTTGTTGTCGCGCTGGAAATGCTCGTAGATCGCTTCGGCCGGGGCGTCGCGCGACTCGGCCTGTGCCGAGCCGATGCTGGTGGAGACCAGCCGGAGCACCTTGCTGAAATCGGTGTCACCGAGCAGGTACCAGGACTTGGGCGCCAGGCCACGCAGCACGTCCTGGTCGGCGCCGCGGACGCCGAGCGCGAAGAAGAGCAGGTGCTTTCCCGCCTCGTGCTGGCGCAGCATCGCGGCCACGTCACGCCACCGGTCGGTGCGGTTGCCCTGCAGGTCGGTCGGCACCCCGTCGGTGATCATGTACATCATCGGCCGGTAGGCGAGCCCGAGTCCCTCGGCCGTGAGCTGGCCCTTGCGGACGCTGAGCACCTCGAGCGCGTACTGGATCGCCTCGACCATCGGGGTGAGCCCGCCGGCGGCGAGCTCCGGCGGGTGGAACTCGCGCAGCGGGACGAACGGCCGGCTGGTCTGACCGGTGACCTGCCCGCTCGGGTCGACGGCCCGCACGTGGTCCTTGCCGAACGTGATCAGCGCGATCTCGCCCGACATCTGCAGCGCGTCGTTGCCGCGCAGCTCGGCGCACCACTTCTGCAGGGCGTCGTTCAGCTCGTCGATCGCCCCGGTCTGCTGCATCGAGGAGGACGTGTCGACCACGAGGGTGATCAGAGTGCGGTTGCGGGCCTGCCGCACCGGCAGGGCATCGACGGTCATTGCCGGACCTCCTCGGTGATGCGGCTGGAGACGACCAGCGCGTCGCTGCCCGCGCTCAGCGCCAGCACGGACAACGGCCGGCCCGGATGCACCTGCTCGCCCGGTCGGTCCAGGCTGGCCCAGAGCAGCACTCCGCCGGCGTCGACGAAGCCGCCCTGCGGGCCGAACCGGGTCTGCGCCCGGACCCGCCGGCCGGCCCCGACGGCGCGCACGACGTCCTTGGGCAACGGTCCGGGCGGTGCGGGTGGATCCGGCTGCGGCGCCGGCCGGCGCTGCGGGGCCGGGGTGGACTGCACAGGTACGGACTGAGCGACGTGCCGCACCACGGGCTGCGGCGGCACGCTGTTGACCGGCTCCCGGCCCCGCAGCGCCGTCCGCCGGCGTACGGCGTCCGCGGCGAAGTACAGGACTCCGGCCGTGATGATCGTCATGATCAGACCAACCCTCAGCGCCTGCGGCCAGCCGAAGTCCTTCCCGTGGCGCACGGTGGTGACGCGGTTTCCGAACGACTCGACGCGCGTCGAACCGGTGTATCGCTCCAGCACGGCGGCCGGGTCCGCCCCGAAGGGGACAGCGATCGTGTCTTCTTTGATCCGATCTAAAAAGTCACACGTTTCGCGCGACTTCGCCGACACACAGGTGAATTCGTCGCCCGCCTGCGACCGGGGCAGAATGATGATCACCCTGCTGACCTCAGCCGCCCGCGCGTCATCAAGATGGTTTTTCAGTGGCTCATCATTGATGGCCGGATAATTGCTCATGTCGACCACCGCGACGTCGCCGTTTCCATCGCCGCCTGGCATGATCGCACCGACCGCCAACGGGCCGAGAACCAGCACAGCAGCCACGCCGAGCGCGGCGGCGGCGAGCCATGATCTGCTGGCGGCCTTCCCCTTCATAGCGGCAATCTAAGCGAGCCCGGCGCCCCCGCGGTTCGTTCGGACAAATTCCCGCCACCAGACCTGGACGAACGGTCAGCACCAAGGAAGCCGATACGCCACATTCGGCATTTGTCATTTCCGACGGACCGCCGATGATTCGCCGGTCAACCCGCGGATGTGGAGCGGGGCGGGACCCGAAAGCCGCGGAAAGGCCGACTCGGATGACATTGACGGGCCGTTACTCGTGCCTGCGGGTCACCGCGTGCCGGCCGGTCATCGCGATCGCCGGGTCGCCGCCGGCGGTCTCGGCCCACTCGCCGCAGGCGCCGCCGCCCTCGCTCACCGCGAGCGTGAGGGGCGTGCCGTCCATGCGCAGCGCGGGATGGTAGTAGTCGGCCACCTGGCGCGCATCGGCCTGGATGTAGTGACCGATCAGCGCCCGCCGGAACCGGTCGCGGCTCACGTTGGGCATGCTGCCGTGCACCAGCGAGCCGTTGAAGAAGAGCACGTCGCCCGGCTCCAGCGGGACCGGGATCGCCTGCTCGCGCGCCGGCACCGGCACCGTCACGTCGGTGAAACTGACCGTCGTGTCGGCCTTCTCGGTGCACAGGATCTGCCACCGATGGCTGCCGGGCACCACCATCAGGCAACCGTTCTCCTCGTCGGCCTCGTCCAACGCCATCCACGCCGCCATGCACGTGCCCGGTTCGGCCCGCAGATAGAAGTTATCCTGGTGCAGCGCCTGGCCGCGCGAGCCGGGCGGCTTGAAATACACCATGGTCTGCACCGCGTACGGCTCGGCGCCGAGCAGTCCGGTCAGCCACCGCCGGATCCGGTGGTCCAGCAGCCACCGCAGGGACGTGTCGTCCCACCGGTGCATCTGGGCCATCCGGGGGTAGCGGCGCAGCGGATCACGAACGCCCGCGTCCACGCCGGCCAGGTCGTGCTGGTCGGTGTTTCGCCGCAACGCCATGTAGTGCTCGCGCAGCCGGTCGATCTCCACCCGGTCGAGCACGCCACGGGCCACAAAATATCCATCACGGTCGATTGCTTCTTTGTGCGATGCACTCATACTGTGCCATCGTCGTACCTCGACGGCAGTGCTGCCAGAGAGGAACGACGCGAGGAGTTGTCTGTTTGACTCACGACCTGGCGACCGGCGCGACGCCGCGGCTGCGGTTGACGAGCCCGCCCACCTACTGGCGGTGCGAGCCGGGCTGGTCCTGGCATTCCCAACCGCTGCCCGACAACCTGCTGTGGTGCGTGCTCGACGGCGTGGGCCGGCTGACCGTACGCGGCCGCGAGTTCGAGCTGCTGCCGGGCGCCAGCGCCGTCTTCGCGCCGGGCGACGCGCCGATCGCCACCCACGACCCGCGCCGGCGGCTGCTGGTCTTCGGCATGCACTTCGAGGTGACCGGCGCCCAGGTGGCGCTCCCCCACCGCTGTCACCTCGTACGCGACCAGGCATTTCTCGCCGCCCTGGCCCGGCGGTCCGAGGCCGGGCACCGCCGCGGCGACCCCCTGGGCCGCCGGCAGAGCCTGCTCTGCCTGGAACAGATCCTGCTGCTGCTCTGGGACGAGTGGACCCACCCGGCGCCCGAGCCGGTGGATGCGGCGCTCGCCGACCTGACCCACACCGTCCGGCAGGACCCCGGCCACCGATGGAGCGTCGCCGAACTGGCCGGGCGCGCCGGGCTGTCCCGAGCGCAATTCACCCGCCGATTCATCGCCCACACCGGGCTGTCACCGACCCGGTTCCTGATCCAGGCCCGGATCGACCGGGCACATCAGCTGCTGACCGAGACGACCATGTCGGTCGGGCAGGTCGCGAGCGCCCTCGGATATACCGACGTGGCGTACTTCAGCAAGCAGTTCACCCGCCAGACCGGCCACTCACCACGGCACGCCCGGAGCCCGGACCGCGCGCGGTCCAGACCTCAACCGTGACGATTGCGCCTTCGGCCATGAAGTAGGCACTATCTGTCCCGTCCGAGGCCCCGGCGGATCGCGATCTCCACGGGCGAGTACGCGCCGTCGGCCCGCTCCAGTTCGTACGGCGCGGCCGGCATCAGCGGCGGCTGGGCCATGAAGCGCGGCCGCTCCCCATGGTGCGGCTGCGCCGCGTGCACCAGGAACGGATGGCACAGGAAGACGTCGCCCGGAGACCCGGTGGCGAGGGCGAGTGGCCGGTGGCCGGACGCCGCCACCAGATCGGCCGCCAGGGCCAGCCCGCTCGCCCCGTCCTCCCCGTACTTCTCCAGCACCTTCGGCACGTCGAGGTGCGAGCCGACCCGGATCCGGGTCGGCGCGTCCCGCTCACCGACCTCGCTGAACAGGAACAGCATCAGCAGCGCCCGGCCCCGGGAGCGCAGATTCGTGAAATACCAGCTCTCACCCTCCGGCAGATAGCTTCCCTCGACGTGCCAGCCCGCGTCGTCCGGCTCCTTCTCATGCGGAAAGCGCAGCGGGAACGTGCCCAGCGAATAACGCGGCTCCCAGCGCCCCGCGCCGACGAGCAGGTCGTACGCGCGGTGGAGGAACGGAGAGTTGGGTGCGGCGGCGAAAGGTCCCTGCGCCATGCCGGCCACCCAGTGCACGGGCTGCGTCCACGTCGCTGGATCGTCCGGTTCGCAACCCGTCTCCCGCCACAACAGCCGCGCGCAGTCCGCGGCCACCCGCGGCGCGACGGCGCCCGCCAACTTCACGAAGCCGTCGCGAAGAAAGCGGGATACCAAGGTCGTGTCATCCATGCCCCCATCGTGCGGCGACACCGGTCCCGACCGCCCGACACTTTCCGCACAGCCTTTGTCTGACCGTCATGGCGCCTCGCGAGCCCCGCCGTGCGCACCGCCGCCGGCTCGGCGACCCGAGATCGCAGAAACCCGACAGTAGCGGGGCCGAACCAAACCCCTCGGTGGCCGGACCAACCGGGTGAAGGTCCCAACACTGAAGGAGATCCATCATGCGTACGCATCATCGCGGTCGCATCCGTTCCCGGTTCGTTCTCGCCGCCGTGATCGGCGCGAGCACCCTGGGCCTCGGAGCCTGTGCCCAACCGGCACCGGTCGGCGTGGTCGAAGTCCCGCCGCCCGCCGCTACGTCCGGCACCACGAGCGCCTCCGCCCCGGTCACCGATGCTGCCGCGGCACATTCCCCACCGGGGACCGGCACGTCGTTGCCGCGCGGCTGGAAGCGCTGCGTCAACACCGCCGAGAACTTCTCCATCGGATATCCGGGCACCTGGCACACCACCCAGATCCGGCCGGAGGAGGCCTGCGCCCAGTTCCATCCGAGCCGGTTCACCATCCCGCTGGACAGCGAATACCCGCTGACCGCCCTGAACGCCAAGCGGGTGCAAGCGGCACCGAGCCGCGCCGGCACCGAATACGAGCGCACACTGCTCTGGCAGCAGACCACGGTGGCCGGGCGGCAGGCCGTCCGGTTCGAGACCTCCAGCACCGGCGCGGGCCAGGGCCTGGCCGGCACCAGACAGTACGGCTACGTCATCCGTCTCGGGCACGGCCTGATCTCGATCCACACCACCGCCGAGCCGGGCGAGACCCGCTATGCCGCCTGGAAGACCGTCGTCAACAAGGCGGTCCGCACGCTCACTCCCGCTCCCCCTGGATGCGCTCCGATCCGGCCGGGAACGGGCTTCTATGAGGCCGGGCGGGTCGCGACGGTGCCACTGACCACGCCGGTCTCGCGCTGCACGACGATCAGCGTCTCCGACATCGTCGACCCGGCCAACCCGGCCGACCGCTGCCAGACCTTCCTGGTCGGGTTCTGGCCGCTGGTCAACGGTTCTCTCACCTACACGGAGCCGGTGACGGCGTGCGGCGGAGACCGCACGGTGCTGGCCCGCGGCGTTCCCGACAAGGCCAAATTCATGGTGTTGTACGACGTCGACTACATCGATCCGGATATCCAGAAGGTCAACTTCAAGGTGTGGCGCTGACCGCCCTCGGCCACCGTTCAACAATCGCTCAACCATCGCTCAACGTCGCCCACACATTCTGGAGGGAACAACACTCCTGTTCGACTGTTCCCGAAGGGATCGAGAATGTCCACGATCACCCTGATCTCCATCACCTGCGTCGAGCTGCAGGATTCCATCAGCCACGATGAGACCGAGGTGCGGGTCAATGGGGTCAAGGTCGCCGGCCCGTTCGCCATTCGCAAGAAGCAGACCATTCCGCTGGGCGGGATCACCCGCACCTTCACCGGCAGCGTCAACGTCCAGCTCTTCGAGATGGACAGCAACAGCGCGGACGACAACCTGGGAAGCAACCTCGTCGGCGCCAGCCCGGTCACCAACAACACCCTGGAGTTCAAGGCCGCCAACAAGGCGTTCTACACGATGAAGTACTCGGTCGTCTGAGCCCACCAGCGGCGGGCGGGCGGAGTCAGGCGGCGGAGCGGACGGATTGTTCGCCCCGGTGCAGCTTCGCCCGTACGGCTGTGGCCTCGGGATGGCCGAGGCCCTCGAAGATGGTCAACGCGTTCTGCCAGGCGCGCCGCGCCGCGCCGGTGTCGCCGGCGGCGTGGTGGGCGTCGCCGAGCCTGGCGCACGTGTCGCCCTGCCGATACCGGTCCCCGAGGTCGGCGAACAGGCCGACGGCCTGTCCGTAGTAGACGATGGCCTCGCCCTCCCGGCCGAGTTGATGGTGGGCGTAGCCGAGGCTGTCCAAGGTGCTGGCGGCGCCGTGCCGGTTTCCGAGCTGGTGGTGCAGGGCGAGCGACTTGGCGCAGTAGGCCAGGGCTCGCTGCGGGTCGCCGAGGTGGGCGTAGTGCCAGCCGATGGCGTTGAGGGTGGCGGCCTGGCCGGGCCGGTGCCCGGCGGCCCGATACAGGGCGAGCGCCCGCCGGTCATGGGGCAACGCCTCTCGGTGCCGGCCCTGCCGGGCGTGGACCCGCGCGAGGCTGCGCTGGGTGTGCGCCTGCCCACTCAGGTTCCCGAGGCCGGTGAACAGCTCCAGCGCGTGCCCGAGGTGAGTCCGTGCCTCGTCGTGGCGTCCCAGCCAGACATACGCCAGTGCCAACTCCCGATGGGCGTGGGCCTGCATCCACCGGTCGGTCAGCCGCCGGGCCGCCGCCAACCCGGCCGTGTGTACGGCGACCCCGTCCTGCCAGTAGCCGCACCGGTCGAGGAACGTGGTGAGCGCCCAGGCCAGCTGCCAGACGTGGGTGTCGAAGCCGGTGTCCGCGGCGCAGGTGAGGGCGGCGCGCAACCCGGCGTGCTCGGCGCTGAACCAGGCGAGCGCCGCGCTGTGATCGTCGAACCGTCCAGGTGCGACTCCCGGGTGTGGGACAGCCAGCGCGATCCGGTCGCGGTACGGGGCGAGAAGCCGATCGGCGTCGTCTGCTGTGTGCAGGTAGTGGTCGAGGATCCGGCGCACCGCCGTACGCCGTTCGTCGCCGTCGCCCGTGGTCGCCCGGGCGACCTGCTCGGCCGCGAACAGCCGGACGAGATCGTGCATCCGGTAGCGACCCGGGGCCGGAGTCTGCACCAGATGCCCGGCTGTCAGCTCACGCAGCAGGGCGCCGGCACGGGCGGCGGGCAGGGCGGCCAGGCTCGCCGCGGACGACAGGGCGACATCCGGTCCCGGGCAGAGACCGAGGAGGCCGAAGAGCCGGGCCGCGTCCGGTGTCAGCGCCCGGCATGAGGACGACAGCACGGCCCGCAGGTTGACCGCCACCTCCCCGCCGTCCAGGGCGTCCAGCCGGGAGCCCTCCTCGCGCAACTCGGCGGCCAGGGCGGCCAACGGCAGCTCCGGGTGCGACGCGGCACGAGCGGCCACGATGCTCAACGCCAGCGGCAAACCCGCGCACCAGCGCAGGAGCGCGCCCGCCGCGGCGGGATCCGCGGTCACCCGGCGCGCGCCCACCTGATTCACGAGCAGTTGCCGGGCTTCCAGGTCGGTCAGCACGTCGAGGGTCAGGGGCCGGGCGCCGTACCCGCTCAGCAGGCCCAGCAGCCGGCACCGGCTGGTGACCAGCACCACGCACGGCGCGGTCCCGGGCAGCAGCGGAACGACCTGGGCGGTGTCCCGGGCATTGTCGATGACGATCAGCATGCGCCTGCCGGCGATCAGGCCCCGGTACAGCCCGGCCTGGGCGTCCGGCTCAGCCGGCATGACGGACGGGTCCACCCCGAGGGCCTCGAGGAACGCCCGGATGGCGGTGTCCGGGGACATCGGCTCGCAGGCCGGGTCGAAGCCGCGCAGGTTCACGTAGAGCTGCCCGTCGGGGAACCGGGCCACGTTGTCGTGCGCCCAGCGCATCGCCAGCCAGGTCTTGCCGATGCCACCGGCGCCACCGATCGCGGAGATCACCACCATGGGCGCCTGATCGGTGGGTGCCGCCAGCGCCGCGCTGAGTTCGGCGAGGGCCGCGGACCGGCCGGTGAAGCGGCACGGCGGCGCCGGCAGCTGGCGCGGCACCTGGCCGTGCGGCGGGCTGCCGGCGCGGGCCCGGGTCGCTACCGCCAGGGCCGGATCCCCGTTCAAGATCCGCTGATGGAGCAGCTGCAGCGCGGTGCCCGGATCGGTGCCCAGCGTGTCGGCCAGCAGCCGCCGCAGCCGCTGATAGGTCGCCAGCGCGTCGTTCTGAAGGCCGCAACGGTATTGGGCGAGCATGAGCTGAGCGCCGAGTCGCTCGTCCAGTGGCTGCGTCTCCGCGAAGGCCACCAGGTCCGGCAGCAGCTGACCGTGCCGCCCGACCCGCAGGCCCGCGTCGTTGCGGTCCAGGACGGCTGCCCGCCACTGGCCCTGCAGCCCGGCCCGGGCGCCGTTCAGCCAAGGGGTGTCCACCAGGCCGAACGGCTCCCCGCGCCACAGGCTGAGGGCCTGTTCGAACAGCTCCACCGCGCTGTCGCCGTCCTCGGCGCGCGCCTGAGCGAGCAGGGCGCCGAACCGGTGCAGGTCCACCGCCGCCGGGTCGACGGTCAGGACATAACCATCGGGCCGATGGACGATCTCCACCTCGGTCGCCGAGGCCAAGGCCCGCCGCAACCGCGACAGGTAGGTGCGCAACACGCCTCCGGCGCGCTGCGGAGGGAATTCTCCCCACACCCGTTCGAGGATCCGATCGGCCGGCACCGCGCGGTTGGCCTCGACCAGCAGGACCGCCAGCACGCAGCGCTGCCGGGCGTGGCCCAGCTCGATGCGGCCGCCGTCCACCACCGCCTCCACCGCGCCCAGCAGGCGGAACTCCACCGCCATCAGCCTCCGCTCGGCAGCGCCGGCGACCTGCCGGCTGGTGACAGTGTGAGCGGCGCCATAGCCGAAATCACCGGTGTGTCAGCCACCGGACCTGGCGGTGGGTAAGCGTCCGACTTATTCACTTATGCCACAAATATGCATTTCTGCCGGTCGATGCGGTCTACCGACCGAGATCCAGATCTGTCAGGATGATCTCCTTTCGATGAAGGACGCAACTTTCCGGGTTCTGCTCACGTCTTGATTGCAGGGCCTCGAATGGCGCCGGTCGGCATCCCTCGAATGTGAGAGTCATGATTCAGCGACGTAAAGTGATCATCGGCGCGGTTGGTATGGCTGCGGCTGCCACGGCCGCCGGGTGCTCCTCGTCCGGCAAGACGGACGCCAAGAGCTGGGTCGAGCCGGCGGCGAACATCGAGCAGGCGGCCGCCGCGCCCGTCCGGCTGACCGTGACGCCGGCGAACGAGGACACCGACGTGCTGCCGGTGAAGCCGATCGTCGTCAGTGCCGCGGACGGCAAACTCCAGTCGGTCACCGTCACCGCCGGCAAGGCCAAGATCGACGGTGCGATCCAGGACGACGGGACCTGGCGTTCGACCCAGGACCTCGCGTACGGCAAGAAGTACAAGGTGACCGTCACGGCCACCGACAGCGCGGGCGCGGCGACCACCGAGGCCACCACCTTCACCACGCTGAAGCCGGAGAACATCGCCAAGGTCACGTTCCAGGCCAACAGCATGCTCGCCCTCAAGGAGGGCAGGACCTACGGCGCCGGGCAGCCGGTGGTCGTCCGATTCAGCCGCGCCGTCAACAAGAACGCGGCGGAGAAGGCGATCCAGATCAAGACCTTGCCGGCCGTGGAGGGCAAGTTCTACTGGAAGGACGACCGGACCGTGCACTGGCGGCCGGCGAAGTACTGGGCCGCCGGCACGACGGTCAAGGTGAGCGTCGACATGTTCGGCGTCAAGCTCGGCAAGACGACGTACGGGGCGAAGAACGCCTCGACCAACTTCAGGATCGGCCGGCAGCTGATCGCGATCAGCGACAACCGGACCCACCTGACGAAGGTCTACATCGACGGCAAGCTCGTCCGGACGATGAAGAGCAGCCTCGGCAAGGGCGGCGGCACGACCGGGGCGAACGGCGAGAGCATCAGTTACTGGACGGCGGGCGGCCCCCACGTCGTGCTGGGCAAGAAGCGCAAGCACACCATGAGCTCGGCGACGTACGGCGTTACCGACCCCAAGGACCCGAACTACTACGTGTCGGAGAACATCGAGTTCTGCACCCGGATCACCTACTCCGGCGAATACCTGCACGCCGCTCCGTGGAACGGCTCGCTGGGCCAGGCGAACAAGTCACACGGGTGCATCAACCTCAGCACGGCCGACGCCAAATGGGTCTACAACAACTTCCTGGTCGGCGACATCGTCGACGTCAAGAACACCCCGCGCAAGCTCCCGATCTGGAACGGTCTCGGCGACTGGACGGTCCCGTTCGACAAGTACGGCCGCTGAAGGCGGGTTTCAGCGGCCGGCAGCGCCGCCCTGATCACCGCCCCGAGCCGGTGGTCAGGGCGAGGCGCCGCGCGCGCGGTAGGCCGACGGGCTCAGTCCGAAGTGCGCCCGGAAGCGCCGGGCGAAATAGTTCTGGTCGGTCCAGCCGACCGCGGCGGCGATCTGCGCCACCGGGTCGTGCGTGTTGAGCAGCAGGATGGCGGCGGTCTCCACCCGGTGCCGGGTCAGGTAGGCCATCGGTGGCAGCCCGGTGGACGACTTGAAGATCCGGACGAGGTAGTTGGGTGTCACATGGAGCGCCGCGGCGAGACCGGCGAGCGTCCACGCGTCGGCCAGCCGGGACTCGAGCAGCCGCATGGCCTGCATCGCGGTCGGATGGAAATGGCTGGTCGACAACAGCTCGCGCGGGTCGCGGGCGTCGTCGGCGGCGCGGGCCAGCTCGCCCAGGACCAGGGTCACGTTGCCGATGACGTCGCCGCGGTATCGCAGCAGCGGTTCGCCGCGGAGCTCGGCCAGGGCGCGGAACCGATCGGCGCACCGGTCCAGCGCGCGTCGGCCGAGCCGGAACATCAGCAGGCCATGCCGCTTGGGCGCGTACGGGCCGTCCTTGAGGAGATAGCCGAGCAGCGGGTCGGCCATCGCCCAGGTGAGCTCCTGGCGGAACAACGCCGGATCGAGGCAGATGACGAAGATCCGCAGCGCGCGGCACTCCGCGTAGCCGTGGAAGGCGCCGGCCCGCAGCAGGATCACGTCGCCGCGCGCCAACTGCCGGCGCCCCAGCGGGGAGGTGTGCCAACCGTGGCCGCCGAGCACGGTGACGATCACGAGGTAGCCGTGGTCGTGCGCCGGCACTGTCCCGTCGAGCCGGTGCTGGGCGGCGTCGACGAGGGCGCTCTCGGCGAGAAAACCCATGCGCTGACCCCTGGGTAGATTTTGTGCTACTTGCGGGCGACAGCATGCTAACCGCCTCACCGGCCCGCCGCCTAGTCTATTTCCGTGTCACTCCCGCGACATTCTCGCGGAACATTTCCCGGACGTTCTGCCGAGCAGTCCGACATGAATGAGGATTTATGTCACTCAATAAAAGGGTGCTGCGGTTCATGCTGTCCGGAATCGTCGCCGCGACGGTCGCCGGATGCGGCATCTCCGGAGACCGGGCCGGCGCCGAGGCGACCTCGTTGTCATTCTGGCTCGCCCAGCAGACACCGCAGCCGATCAGGGACGGAATCGCGGCGTTCGGCCGGGAGAACGGAATCGCCACCGAAATCGTCACCGTCCCCGACCCGTTCGAGACGAACACCCTGACCAAGTGGGCCGCGGGCGAACGCCCGGACGTCCTCTACTGGCAGCCGGCCACGAAGTTCTTCATTCAGCTCGTCCCGAAGGCCAACCTGCAGGATCTGTCCGGGATGGACTTCGTCGGCCGGACCAGGCACCGGCTCGCCGTCGAATCCGGCGCCCTCGACGGCCGGACCTACACGGCCACCGTGGGCTTTCCCGCCGTCTTCGGCATCTTCTACAACAAGGACGTCTTCGCCCGGGCCGGGCTGACGCCGCCGAAGAACCCGGGCGACCTGCGCGCGGTGTGCCAGCAGCTGAAGGCCGCCGGGGTCGTGCCGATGTCGGTCGCGGGCGGCGACCCGTGGACGATGCAGGTGCCGGTGTACGAGATGCTCACCGACGCGGTGGCCGGCGGCCTGATCGAACGGATCAACACCGCCCGGGCGGCCTGGACCGACCCGGCGGTCGTCGCCGCGCTGCGGGATTTCAAGGGCGTCGTCGACGCCGGGTTCACCAATCCCGACGTCGCCACCGCCAGCTACGCCGACCAGCAGGCGGATCTGCTCTCCGGCGAGGTCGCCATGGTGGCGCAGGGATCGTGGCTGATCTCGGCACTGACCGACACGGCCGGCGCGGAGCGGGTCGACCGGTCCATCGGCTTCGCCCCGTGGCCCTCGGCGTCGGGCAAGGTGATGTGGCAGTCCTCCAACAATGCCTCGGTCATGCTGCCGAAGACCGGGAACGCGGCGCGCGAGCGGGCGGCCCGCGACTACGTCGCCTATGCCACCTCGACCGGCTATCGGCAGGCTCTCGCCGCCGCGAAGGAGCCCTCGGTCATCGACGGGATCGCCGATCCACCCGGGGTGTCCGCGCTGCGGAAGGCGGTCGCGGACGCGTACCTCAACCGCTCCGTCCCGAGCGTCGACATGCAGGCCGTGGCGAGCTTCGGCGACTTCCCGACCCTGATGAGCGAGCTGATCATGGGCCGGGCCGGTCCCGAGGAGGTGGCCGGCCGGATGCAGGAGGAGTTCCGGCGGAACGCGAAGCTGGTCGGCGTCGAGGGATTCTGAGGGCCTCGCCATGACCACCGCCACCCAGCTGCGGTTGCTCGTCGTCCCGCTCGGCCTGTTCGGCGTGTTCTTCCTGCTGCCCAACGTGCTGAACTTCGGGTACGCGTTCACCGACTGGAACGCGTTCCGCCCGGCCGTCGCGTTCGTCGGCCTGGACAACTTCCGGGAGCTGGCCGCCGACGGCACGCTCTGGGCCGACCTGCGGCGCACCCTGATCTATGCGGTCGCCGTGACGCTGCTGCAGAACGCCACGGGCCTGGCGCTCGCTCTGGCCCTGGAGCAACCCACCCGGGGCAACCGCGCGCTGCGGGCCATCCTGTTCCTTCCGGTCCTGCTCGCGCCCCTCGCGGTGGGGTACGTGTTCCAGGCCGTCCTGGCCTACGACGGCCTGCTCAACCAGGCGATCGGGATGGTCACCGGCCGGGCGGCGACCATCGAGTGGCTCGGCTCGGTGAACTGGACGCTCGGCGTGGTCGCCGCGGTCCACGCCTGGAAGTGGTTCGGGCTCACCACGCTGATCTACATCGCCGGCCTGGCGACCGTGCCCCGGGAGGTGCTGCAGGCCGCCCGGATCGACGGCGCGTCCGGCTGGCAGGCCTTCCGCCGGGTGAAGTTCCCGCTGCTGGCGCCCGCGGTCACGGTGAACGTCACGCTCACCCTGATCGGCGCCCTGACCACGTTCGACATCGTGCTGGCCACTACCCGGGGCGGCCCGGCCCGGGCCACCGAGGTGCTCAACGTCTACGTGTTCCAGCAGTTCGGCACCGGCGCGTTCGGCCAGGCCACCGCGACGAGCGCGGTGCTCTTCCTGACCGTGGCGGCGGTGGCCGTCCCGCTCGTGGGCTACCTGCGCCGCCGGGAGGTGACCGGATGAGCCCGTGGCAGGTGCTGCGCCGGCTCGCGCTCTGGGCGTTCGCGGGCGTGACGGTCGGCATCCCGCTGTGGCTGGTGCTGGTGAACGGCGCCAAGTCGTACGCGGAGGCGCAGGATCTCTCGCTGCGGCTGCCCCGGAAGTGGCAGCTCGGCGCGAACCTGTCCACGGTGTTCACCGAGGGTGCCGTGCTGCGCGGCTTCGTCAACAGCTGCCTGGTCACCGTTCCGGCGCTGCTGTTGTTGCTCTTCTTCGGCGCCATGGCGGCCTGGGTCTTCGGCCGGGGCCGGCGCCGCGGCGTGCGCGCCCTGTACTACCTCGCGATCAGCGGCATCCTCTTGCCGCCCGCGATCGTCACCACGCTCCGGGTGCTCGGGTCCTTCGGCCTGGACGGCACTCGCCGGGGCGCCGTGCTGTTCTACGCCGGCGCGTACATGAGCCTGTCGATCTTCCTGATGACCGGGTTCGTCAAGGCCATTCCGTACGAGATGGAGGAATCCGCACGCCTCGACGGCTGTTCCGCCCTGAGTGTCTTCCTGCGCATCGTCCTGCCGGCGCTGCGCCCGGTGCTGCTGACCACCGGCGTCTTCCTCGCCCTGCAGATCTGGAACGACTTCTTCTACGCCTTCTTCCTGTTGCGCGGCAGCGAACGGCAGAGCCTGCCGCTCGGGCTGTTCAGCTTTGTCAGCGGCAATCAGTACCGAACGAACTGGCACCTGATATTCGCCCACATCGTCGTCGTCAGTGCGCCGCTGGTGATGACGTATCTGGTCGCGCAGAAGCGCATTGTCGCCGGCTTGCTCTCCGGCTCGGTCAAATAAGGAGATCCCGTGTCGCCTCACCGCTGGCTACGCCTGTTCACCGCCGCCGCCCTGACCGTTTCCGCGCTCTCGGTGCCCGGCACGGCCGCCGCGGCCGTCGCCGTCGAGGTGACCGCGGACTACGCCACCACGGTCGGCGAGCTGGACAAGAGCCTGCTGCTCAACGTCTCCCAGGGCGGCTACGCGGCGCTGCGGAACCTGCACCTGCTGCCCGGCCAGGCGGCCGAGCTCGCCGCCCTGGGAGTGCGCCAGATCCGGGTGGACCACGTGTTCGACGACGCCTTCTACGACGTCGTGCAGCGCACGGGCTACGACTTCACCCGGCTCGACGCCGTGCTGCGGCCGTTCGTCGACGCCGGCATCCGGCCGTGGATCTCGCTCAGCTACATGCCCTCGGAGGTGGCGCCGACCGTGTTCAGCCCGCCGTTCGGCAACGACTACACGCGGTGGCGCGAGGCCGTCACCGCCATGGTCGAGCACTTCGGCACCGAGTTCGGCCTCTCCGGGCTGAACTGGGAGGTGTGGAACGAGCCGGACCACGAGGACCCCGACGGCGGCTGGTGGACCGGCACCCCCGCCCAGTATCTCGACCTGTACCGGCACAGCGCCGAGGCGGTCCGGCTGGGTGACCCGGCCGCCCAGGTCGGTGGCCCCGCCCTCGCGTACGCCAGCGACCCCCTGCTCGGCTCGTGGCTGGACTTCATCGCCGCCAACCCGCGGGTGCCCTGCGACTTCGTCTCCTGGCACCAGTACGGGGCCGGCGCCGAGTTCGACACCACGACCCAGGTACGCGATGCGCTGACCGCACGCGGCATCACGGGCAAGAAGCTGTACGTCACCGAGTGGAACAGCACCTTCGAGATGGCCAACGGCCCGGGACGGTGGCCGGACACCCACCAGACCGCGTCCTACGCGGCCGACCGGATGAACGCCGCCCTCGGCAACCCGGACGGCCTGAGCGGCATCTTCTTCTTCACCGGCCTCGAGGCCTGGCATCCGGCCCGGGACTTCAACGGCGACCTCGGCCTGATCACGGTGGACGGGCGCCGCAAGGCGGTCGGCAACGTGTACGCCATGGTCCAGTCCATCGGCACGAGCCGGCTGAACGCCACCTGGTCGGCGCGGAACGCCGGCCTGATCACCAAGAACCCGTCGACCCGCCAGGTGAGCGTGCTGCTCTGGAACAACACGCTCGACGCCGCGTCCCACCGCGTGACCGTGCGCAACCTGCCGTACGCGAACTTCGCCGTCACCCGGTACGACATCACCGCCACCGAGAACAACTCGTGGGCCGACCACGCGGCCGGCATCGCCAACCAGCGGCCCGGCCCGAACGAACGCCTCCGGCCCGGCTCCCGCACCGTCCTGCCGGCGGCGGACACCTGGACGGCGACGGTGAGCCTGCCGCCGAACGGCACCACGCTGATCCAGCTCGCCCCGACCGGGGAACCGACCGGCCCCAAGCCGCTGGCGCCGGTGCCGACCGAGGTGAACCTGGCACGGGCGGGACTGGTGTCGGTGAGCTCGACCTACACCAGCGAGGCCGGTGGCTGGTCGCCGCAGCGGGCGGTCGACGGGCGCCGGCACAGCCTGCCGGCGGCCAACAGCGGAGACCCGACGATGGGCTGGACCTCGCAGGCCCACCCCACCCCGAACGTCGGCACCGCCGGCGAATCCGTCCAGGTCGACCTCGGCTCGGCGCAGCGCTTCACCGGCGTGACCCTCTGGCCCCGCGACGACCGGGCGGGCGACGGCAGATCCTTCCCGGCCGACTTCACCATCGCGGGGTCGGCCGACGGGACGGCCTGGACCAGGCTGGCCGGTGGGACCGGCTACGGCGGCGGCGCCCCGGTCACCGGGCCACAGACCTTCCCGGTCTCCACCGGCCCCTACCGGTACGTGCGCGTCACCGCGACCCGGCTCGGGCTGCCGGTGTCCGAGAACGGCACCGACGTGTACCGCTTCCAGCTCGCCGAGCTCGAGGTGACCAAGCCGGCGAGCAACGTGGCCCTGCCGAACCCCGGCTTCGAGAGCGGCACGCTGCACGGCTGGGCCGCCACCGGCAACGGCACGGTGACCGGCACCGGCGGCCGGTCCGGCGCCCCGGCCGCGACGTTCGCCGGCAGCGGCAACGGCCTGCACACCACCGTCACCGGCCTGGAACCCGGTGCCAGCTATACGTTCTCCGGCTATCTGCGCTCGGCCGTGGAGGGCGACGTCGCCCACCTCGGGGTCAAGAACCACGGCGGTACGGAGACCAGCTCGCCGGTCGGGTCCACATCGTACCGACCGACCTCGGTCACGTTCACGACCGGCGCCGCGCACACGTCGGCCGAGCTCTACGTCTACAAGAACAGCGGGCTGGCGCGGGCCTGGTTCGACGACTTCACACTGGTCCGCAACCGGTGAGCCGGCCCGCCTCCGGTGCGCTCCGGGTCCTGCGCACCCGTACCGCCGACCTGGCCGACCCGGTCGGCATCGACGACCCCGCGCCGCGGCTGAGCTGGCAGCTGGCCGCGGACCGCCGCGGCGCCCGCCAGGTCGCGTTCCAGATCCGGGCGGCGAGCGCCCCGAACCTGCTGCTGTCCGGCCGGCCGGACCTGTGGGACACCGGCCGCGTCGGCGGGCCGCAGCAGCGGGTCGCGTACGCGGGCCGCCGGCTCGGCTCGCGTGCCCGGGTCCACTGGCAGGTACGTGCCTGGGGCGGCCCGGGCGGCGCCGGCCCATGGAGCGCGCCGGCCCACTTCGAGCTCGGTCTGCTCCACCGGGACGACTGGTCGGCGTCGTGGATCACCCACCCGCGCTGGGCGGCCGGCGGCGAGCCCGAGGAAGCGCTGCCCCTGTTCGCGGTCGACTTCACGGTGACCCGCCCGGTGGCCCAAGCCCGGCTCTACGTCACCGGCGTCGGCGTCTGCGTGACCACGATCAACGGCCGGCCGGTCACGGACGCGGTGCTGGAGCCGCCGAACACCGACTTCGCCCAGCGGGTCGTCTACACCACGGCCGGCGTGACAGCGCTGATCCGCCAGGGCCCCAACACGATCGGCGTCGAGCTCGGTCCGGGCATCGCGCACGTGCTGCGCGTCCCCGGCCGGTACACGAAGTTCACCGGGACCCGGGCGGTGCCGGCCGCGCTGGTCCAGCTCGAACTGAGCTTCCCCGACGGCACGCGCACCCGGGTGGTCAGCGACACCACGTGGCGCACCACGGCCGGCCCGACGCTGCTGTCGCACTGGTACGGCGGCGAGGACCACGACGCCCGGCGCGAGCTCCCGGGCTGGGACACGCCGGCCTTCGACCGGTCGGCGTGGCACCGGGTCGCGGTGGTGGAGCGGCCGAGGGTCCGGCTCGCCGCCCGGGCCTGCCCGCCGATCCGGGCCGTCGCCGAGCTGCCCACCCGCGAGGTGCTGCGACCCGGTCCCGGCATCCTCGTGTTCGACCTCGGCACGAACGTCGCCGGCTGGCCGGTGCTCGATGTGGACCTGGCGGCCGGCACGGTCCTGCGGGTGCGGCCCGGCGAGCAGCTCGGGCCGGACGGGCGCGTGCTGCAGGACGACGAGTCCACCGGTGCGCCCATTGTGGACACGTACGTCACCCGGGCCGGCCGGCAGCGGTGGCACCCGCGCTTCACGTACCACGGCTTCCGCTACCTGGAGGTGACCGGGCTGCCGGACGACGCCGGCCCGGCCCGGGTGCGCGCCCTCGTGCTGCGCGCGGCCAACGATCCGGTCGGCGGCCTGCACACCTCACACCCGCTGATCAACAAGATCCACGACATCGTCGACCGGGCCGTGCAGAGCAACATGTTCAGCGTCCTCACCGACTGCCCGCACCGGGAGAAGCTGTGCTGGCTCGAGGAGACCCACCTGGTCTTCGACGCCGTGGCGCGCGGCTACGACGTGGCCGCCTACTACCGCGAGTTGGCCCACAACATGGCCGACGCCCAGACCGGGTCGGGCCTGGTGCCCTCGACCGCGCCGGAGTACGTCGTCTTCGCGGACCGCTTCCGCGACGACCCCAACTGGGGCGGCGCGATCATCATGGTGCCGTGGCTGCTGTACCGCGAGTACGGCGACCTGGAGACCGCCCGCCGGCTGTTCCCGCACATGCAGCGGTATCTGCGGCATCTCGCCACCCGGTCGGTCCGGGACACGCTGGACCACGGCCTCGGCGACTGGCTCGCCACCGACGGGTCGACGCCGGTTGCCGTCGCCGCGACGTGGGGCTACCACCGGGCGGCGGCCACCCTGTCCAGGATCGCCGGCGCGCTCGGCGGGCTCGACGCCGAGGCGCGGCGCTATCGCGACCTCGCCGGGCGGATCGCCCGGGCCTTCCAGGACCGGTTCTTCGACCCCGGCAGCGCCGGCTACGGCAGCGGCAGCCAGGCCTGCGATGCCTTCGCCCTGGACCTGGACGTGGTGCCGGCGCGGCTGCGGGAGGCGACGCTCGGCCGGCTGATCGCGGCGATCCGGGCCGCCGACGACCACCTGACCGTCGGCGAGATCGCCCTGCCGCCGGTGTTGCGGACGCTGGCCGGAGCGGGCCGGCACGACGTGGTCTACCGGCTGCTCACCCAGACCACCCCGCCGAGCTACGGCCACCAGGTGCTGGCCGGAGCCACCTCGCTGGCCGAGGCGTGGGACGGACCGGCCCGCGGCCTGTCGCAGAACCACTTCATGCTCGGCGCCATCGCCGGCTGGCTCGGCCGGTGCCTCGGCGGGGTGGACCAGGCCCGCGGCTCGGTCGGCTACCGCCGACTGGTGATCGCTCCGGTGATTCCGGGCGAGTTGCGCTCGATGGCCTACCGCACCCGGATCCCGTACGGCGACGTGCGGGTCGAGTGGCTGCGGCAGGACGACCGGCTCACGCTCGACGTCACCGTGCCGGTGGGCGCCACGGCGACCGTGCGGGTGCCCACCGCCGGCGGACGCGCGGCGGTGTGCGACGACGACGATCTCCGACCGGTGAGCACGACGACCGCGGCTGCCCGGTACCGGGTCGGCGCCGGGCGGTGGAGCTTCGAAACGGAGGATGCGGCAGTGTTCGCATTGCCGCCGGCCTGAGCAGCATGGGGGGACCTGCGGTGGCTCGGAAGATGGTGGTCCGGTTACTGGGACCGTTCGAGGTGATGGTGGACGGCCGGCCGGCGCGGCTGACGACCGGCCGGTTACGGGCGCTGCTCGCGGCGCTGGCGATGTCGGCGGGCCGGGTGGTCACGATGGAACGGCTGGGCGACGCGGTGTGGGGCACGGATCTCCCGGGAGACGTCCGCCGGAGCCTGACGACGTACGTGACGCGGCTGCGGGCCGCGCTGGGCGACGACCTGATCGGCACCGAGCCGCGTGGCTACCTGCTGCGGGCCGACCGGGACGACGTCGATGTGTACCTCTTCCAGCGGCTGACGGACGAGGCGCGGCGCTGCCCGGATCGGGTGCGGCGGCGGGCCATGCTGAGCGATGCGCTGGACCTCTGGCGCGGCGTGCCGTTCGAGGGGGTCCCGTCCCGCTCGCTGGCCGAAACCGAGGCGCCGCGGCTGGTGGAGGCGTACCTGGGTGCGGCGGAACAGCGGATGGACCTCGACATCGACCTCGAGCGGTACGCGGGGCTGGTGGCCGACCTCACCGAGCTGACCGCCCGGTTCCCGCTGCGCGAATCGCTGTGGTTGCGGCTGATGGAGGTCCTGGACCGCACCGGCAGCCCGGCCGAGGCGCTGGCCCGGTACGACCGGATGAGATCGCACCTCGCCGAGGAGCTGGGCGTGGACCCGCGCCCGGAGCTGCAGGACGCGTACGCCGACCTGCTGGCCGGCCAGCCGATCCGGCCGCCCGGCCGGATCGACCGTCCGGTGCCGCCGGCGCAGCTGCCGGCCGAGGTGGAGACCTTCACCGGGCGGCATCTCGCCCTCGCCCGGCTGGACGCGCTGCTGTCCGGCGTGCCGATCGCCGTGGTGCACGGCGCGCCGGGGGTGGGCAAGAGCGCCCTGGCCGTGCACTGGGCGCACCGGGTCCGGGACAGGTTCCCGGACGGCCAGCTGTACCTCGACCTCCGCGGCTACGACGCGGACCGGTCGGCGCTGCCCGCCGCGACGGCCGTGCGCTGCCTGCTGAGCTCGCTGCCGACCCGGCCCGAGCAGCTCCCGTCCGGCCTGTCGGCGCAGGCCGGGTTGCTGCGCAGCCTGCTGTCCGGCAAGCGGATGCTGCTGGTGCTGGACAACGCCCACGACGCCGCCCAGGTGCGCCCGCTGCTGCCCGGCACGGCCGGCTGCCTGGTCGTGGTGACCAGCCGCGACCAGCTCTCCGGGCTGGTCACCGCGGAGGGCGCGCACCCGATGCGGCTGGACGTCCTCACCGCCGCGGAGGCCCGGCAGTTGCTGGTACGCCGGCTGGGCGCGCACCGGGTGGCGGCCGAACCGGGCCCGACCGATGAGATCGTCGCCCGGTGCGCGGGGCTGCCGCTGGCCCTCGCCGTCGTCGCCGCCCGGGCCACCACCAATCCGGCGTTCTCGCTCTCCGCGCTGGCCGGCGAGCTGCGCGACACGCAGGGCCGGCTGGACGCGTTCGCCGCCACCGACGCGGCGACCGACTTGCGCGCGGTGTTCTCCTGGTCGTACCGCACGCTCAGCCCGGCGGCGGCGCGGCTGTTCCGGTGTCTCGGCCCGCCCGCCGCGCCGGACATCACCGCGACCGCCGCGGCCGCCCTGGCCGGCATACCGGTGCCGCAGGCCCGGCTGCAGCTCGACGAGATGGCCCGGGTCAACCTCGTCCACGAGCACCGGCCCGGCCGCTACGCCGTGCACGACCTGCTGCGTGCCTTCGCCGCGGAACTGGCCGCCGGGCAGCACGACCGGGCGGAGCGGACCGCCACGACGACGGCCCTCCTCGGCTTGGGCGAGCGACACGGCGAGGGCACCAGCCTCGCGGGTCTTGCCGCCGCCCGCCGGGAGATCCGGCGTCTCGCCCGGGCCGGCGGATGAAGCAGGTCTGAAGTCGCCGCTCGCTAGCGTCCTCCACGTTTCCGGTATCAACCTCGATGAATGCATTCGAGCCGGGTGGAAGGAATGAAATGCGGATGATCGCTGCTACGAAATCGGGGCCACGCCTCAGGATCAGACGGTGGTTCGGTTCGCTGGCCATGGTGCTGGCATTGAGCGTCGGCGCGGTCGCGGCCGGCACCGGCTACGACCTGGCCGGTGGGGCCACCGGCGCCTACGCGGCCACGAGAGACGACATCACCAGGGTCGCGAACGCCGAGGTCGGCTATGCCGCAGACGCCAACCAATGCAACAAGTATGCCAGCTTGTGCGATGACTGGTGCGCGATGTTCACCAACTGGGTCTGGCGCACGGCCGGCGTGTCACCGGTGCCCGACTCGTTCGTGGCGACGGCGGTCGGCCAGTGGGGCGTCGCTCGAAACCTCTTCAAGCCCCGGCCGCCGAACTCGGTCGGCGACCCACAACCAGGCGACATCGCCGTCTACGGCGCACCGGGCTCGGGCCAGGGCGGACATGTGTCCATAGTGTTCTCCGTCGACGGCGGCAACCGCATCACCACGATCGACGGCAACTACAGCAACCGGGTCGCGAAGCGGCAGATCGACGCGACGACGGCCACCGCCGGCTCCCGCGACGTAAGAATCTCCGGGTACGTCACACCGCCCAACGTGACTGCCGGAGGGCGCGGGGCGCACGTGGTCATCAGCGGCATGGACAACGCGCTGTATCACGAGATGCGCCTCCCGGGCGGGCAATGGACCGGCTTCCAACCACTGAACGGCTCCGCATCACGGGTCAGCATCGCCGCGATGCCCGACGGCACCGCACAAGCCGTGGTCATCGGCCAGGACGGCGTGGTCTACCACGAAGGCCGACACGCCAACGGACAATGGACCGGCTTCCAACCAATCCCCGGCAACACCAAAGCCAAAGACGTCGCCATCGCCGCCCTACCCGACAACACCTCCCAGGTCGCCATCGTCGGCGACGACGACATCGTCCACCACCAAGGCCGACACGCCAACGGACAATGGACCGGCTTCCAACCAATCCCCGGCAACACCAAAGCCAAAAGCGTGTCCATCGCCGGACTACCCGACAACACCTCCCAGATCCTCATCACCGGCGACGACGACGTCGTCTACCACCAGGGCCGGCACGCCAACGGGCAGTGGACCGGTTTCCAGCCCCTGACCGGTAACACCAAAGCCAAAGACGTCACCATCGCCGGGCTACCCGACCGCAGCTCCCAGGTCGTCATCGTCGGCGACGACGACATCGTCTACCACCAAGGCCGCTACCCCAACGGACAGTGGACCGGCTTCCAACCCCTCAACGGCATGGGCACCACCACACCCGCCAAAGCAAAACGCGTCAGCATCGCCGGACTACCCGACAGCACCTCCCAAATCCTCATCACCGGCCTCAACGACGACGTCGTCTACCACCAACTCCGCAACCCCAACGGACAGTGGACCGGCTTCCAACCCCTCAACGGCATGGGCACCACCACACCCGCCAAAGCCACCGACGTAGCCATCGGCTGAGATCCTCTCCGGGGCTCGGCGGCGACCAACGCGCCGCCGGGCCCCGGGCTACAGGCCGAACAACCGGAACCTGAGAGACATATGATCACTCTCCGTGTGGGCTCCCCCACCACTGTAGACCGGACATGTCCGGCGAGGAACCGGTGTCCTGCGGGGCCTCGTCGAGGAATTCCTCCACCATCGGGGCCAGCAGCGCGGCCCGCTGCGGCAGCGAGGCGTGCGTGGTGCCGGGCAGGATCGCGAGGCGGCAGCGCGGCAACGCGCAGACGTCGCCGGGAACGCCGCCGCCGAGCAGCCGGAACATCCGGACGGCGTGTTCCGGCCGGACGATGTCCGCGTCGCCCAGCACGACCAGCGCGGGGGCCCGCAAGGCCCGGATCTGCGCGGCCGTCCACTCGGGCGGGTGCGCGTCCAGCACGGCCATCTTGGTGACGAGGCGGTCCCAGCCGGCCGGGTCGGGCGCGGTCCGCAGATACTCCTCGTGCAGCTCCGAGCCGTACAGGTGCTCGGGCCGCAGGTCCTGGGCGCCGTCGAGCAGCCCGGGGTGCAGGCCGCCGCGGTCGAAGGCCGCCGAGGCGAGCACGAGCCGGCCGGCCCGCGCCGGGTGGTGGGTGCCGAGCCGCAGCGCGACCGCGGCGCCCAGGCCCCAGCCGAGCACGTCCGCCTCCGGCAGGCCGAGCCGGTCCAGCAAGTGCACCACCTCCGCCGCGAAGCCCTCGACGGTGTACGGGCCAGCGCAGTCCGGACTGCGGCCGTGCCCCGGCAGCTCGATCGCGACGACGCGCCGCCTGCTGGCCAGCAACGGCAACAGCACGCCGTACGACGTTCGGATGCCGGACAGCGCGGCCGGCACGAGGATCAGCGGCAGTCCCGGGCCGGTGCCATGGTCCTCGAAATAGATCTCCATGCGCCCAGCGTGCGTGGTCGCGCTTACGGTCGGCTTACCGCCGTAACATGTCCCGCTGTGCGCTTCGGGATTCTCGGTCCGCTCGCCGTCACCACCGACGACGGCGAGCCGGTGGTGGTGCCCGGCGCCAAGGTGCGGATGCTGCTCGCCGACCTGCTGGCGCACCGCGACAAGGTGGTCTCCGCGGACCGGCTCATCGAGGACCTGTGGGGCGACGACGCGCCCGCGAACCCGTCCGCCGCGCTGCAGGTGCGCGTGTCGCAGCTGCGCAAGGCGCTCAACGACGCCGAACCGGGTGCCCGCGACCTGATCGAGTCGCGGCCACCGGGCTACCGGCTGCGGGCCGACGACGTGGACGCCGACCGGTTCGCCGCGCTCGCCGACGCCACCGACGTGGACCGGCTCGGCGCGGCGCTCGCGCTGTGGCGCGGCCAGGCGTACGCCGACGTGGCCGACCAGGAGTTCGCCCGCGCCCCGGCGACCCGGCTCGCCGAGCAGCGCCTCGTCGTGCACGAGCGGCTCGCCGAGGCCCGGCTGGCCCGCGGCGAGCACGACCTGGTCGCCGCGGAGCTGGCCGAGCTGGTCGAGCACCATCCGCTGCGGGAGGGCCTGCGCGCCCTGCACATTCGCGCCCTGTACGCCGCGGGGCGGCAGGCCGAGGCCCTGGAGAGCTACGCCGGGCTGCGCGAGCGGCTCGCCGACGAGTTGGGCCTCGACCCGGGCCCCGAACTCGCCGCTCTGTACCGGCAGATCCTCGACCAGGACCCGGGCCTCAGCGCCCCGCCCAGGGCCGCGATCGTCCGGAACAGCCTGCCCGCCCAGCTGGACGAGCTGATCGGCCGGGCCGAGGCGCTCGCGGAGCTGCGCACCCTGATCCCGGCCGGCCGGCTGCTCACCCTGGTGGGGCCGGGCGGAGTGGGCAAGACCCGGCTCGCCGCGGCGGCCGCAGCCGACCAGGTGCAGCCGGACGGTGTGCATCTGGTGGAGCTGGCGCCGCTTCCGCCGGCGGACACGCGGGTGGCGGAGCAGGTGCTCGGGGTGCTCGGCCTGCACGAGGCGCCGGGCACGACCGGGTCCGCGGCCGACCGGCTGGTGGCGGCGCTGCGGCACCGCGAGATGCTGCTCGTGCTGGACAACTGCGAGCACGTGATCGAGGCGGCTGCCGCGCTGGTCGGCCGGCTGCTCCGCTATGCGCCCGGGGTGCGCGTGCTGGCCACCAGCCGCGAGCCGCTGCTGCTGGTGGGCGAGCGGGTCTGGGAGGTGGGTCCGCTCGCGCTGCCGTCCGATCCGGACGACGTCGACGCGGTACGGCGGTCGGCCGCGGCACGGCTCTTCGCGGCGCGCGCGGCCGCTCAGCACCGCGGGTTCCGGCTCGACGAGCAGACCGCGCCCGCGGTGGCGCAGCTCTGCCGCCGGCTGGACGGCCTGCCCCTGGCCCTGGAACTGGCCGCGACCAGGGTGCGTACGCTCGGCGTACAGGGCGTCGTGGATCGCCTGAGCGACCGCTTCCGGCTGCTCACCACGCGGCAGCGAGATGTGCCGGAGCGGCAGCGCACCCTGACCGCGGTGATCGCGTGGAGCTGGGATCTGCTGGACCCGGAAGATCGGGCGGTGCTGGCCCGGCTCTCGGTGTTCCGCGACGGCTGCACGCCCGAGGCCGCCGAGCGAGTGTGCGACGCCGACCTCGACGCCGTGGACCGGCTCGTGGAACGGTCGCTCGTGGTGGCCGAGCCGGGGCCGCGCTACCGGCTGCTGGAGTCGGTCGCGGAGTTCGGCGCCGCACAGCTCACCGATGCCGCCGCGGTCCGGAGCCGGCATGCCGCGTACTTCCGGTCGCTCGCCGAGCGCGCCGATCCCCTGTTGCGCGGCCCCGAGCAGCGGGAATGGCTCGCGATCCTGGACGCCGAGCGGGCCAACCTGCGGGCGGCGCTCACGCACGGCGGTGGCTTGCGGCTGGCGCTCGCGCTCACCTGGTACTGGGTCCTGCGGGGCCGGCTCAGCGAGGCGCGCGCTGCCTTGGCGCCGGCGGGCACGGCCGAAGAAGAGCGCCTCGCCGCGCCCTGGCGACTCGGTCTCGCTCTGCTGCAGGGCGAGCAGGTGCCGTCAAACGTACGGGATGTGCTTGCTCTTGATCCGGCCGGGCGGGCCGCCTGGTTCGTGGCGGACGCCGTGCTGGACCGCGGTGACCTGGCGCTCGCCGCCGCGCTGCTGCCGGAGGAGTTCGACGATTCGTGGACCGAGGCGGCGGTGCTGGCGTCGCGGGCGATGCTCGCGCACGCGGCCGGTGATCTGCCCGCGCTGGAGGCGGCCGCCACCCGCAGCGACGCGCTCTTCGCCGAGCTCGGCGACCGGTGGGGGCGGCTGCGGGCCAGCGACTGGCTCGGCGGGCTGGCGGAGTTTCGCGGCCAGAACGAGCGGGCCGCCGCCGTGCACCGGGAAGGGCTGCGCTGGGCGACCGAGCTTTCGCTGTGGCCCGAGGTCGGTGCCAAGCAATCCTGGCTGGCCTGGCTAGCCGTGCAGGGCCGGGACTACGAGGTCGCGCGGGAACTGGCGGAACGCGCCTACCGGCTGGCCGTCCAACAGGGCGCGCCCACCGCGGTGGTGTTCGCCGAATTGAGCCTCGGCATCGCGGCCCGCCGCTCGGGCCGCCTCGACCAGGCCGTCACCCACCTGACCCGGATCGCCGACCATGGCCGGATCGAGCCGCAGCCGCCGCCGTACCTGCCGATGGTCCTGGTCGAGCTGGGCTACGCCCGCGAACTCCAGGGCGACCGAACGGCCGCCTGGGCGCTGCAGGTCGAGGCGTACGACGCCGCCATCGGCTCCACCCGCGACGGCATCGGCGCGGTCGAGGGCATGGCCGCCCTGGCCGAGCCCGCCGTGGCGGCCCGGCTGCTGGGCGCCGCGGCCACCGCCCGCGACCACAACGCGGCCCCGGCCGCCCCGGCCGAGCAGGATGAGCTCGACCGGGCGGCGCGGCGGGCAGTTGCTTCGCTCGGCCAGGAACGCTTCGACAACCTGGTGGCCGAGGGCGCCAAGCTCACCCTCGATCAGGCGGTGGCCTTCGGCCGGTAGGTGGCGACGATGACGCCGTTCTTGAAGACCCGGGTGTCGATCAGCTCGAACGTGGCCTTCACGTCGCTCAGCGCGCCGGCGAAGCTGGGGACGCCCTCGATGACCGGGTGGATCCAGAACTTCACCTCGTCGACCAGGCCGGCCTTGACGAGCCGCGCGGTGACCTCGCCGTAGCCGTACTGAACGATGTCCTTGCCCTCCTGGGCCTTGAGCTTCGCGACCGCCTCGACCAGGTCCCCCTCCAGCACCTCGGTGTTCTTCCAGGAGGGATCCCGCAAAGTCGTCGACGCCACGTACTTCTTCACGTTGTTGAAGAAGGCGGCACCGGTGCTGGGGTCACTCTCGTCCATGGCCGGCCAGGCCTGCGAGAAGCCGTCGTAGGTGGCCCGGCCCATGATCAGCGCATCCGCGCCGGCGGTGAGCCCGGCGGCCACCTCGGCCGCCTCCTCGGCGAAGTAGGGCGACGTCCAGACGGGGTTCTCGATGACGCCGTCGAGGGTGAGGTAGGTGGAGTTGATGAGCTTGCGCATCGGAAGTTCTCCCAGGTGGGTTGCCGTGTCGCTGCTGACAGGGAGAACCTTGCCGAAGGTCGCTTACGATTTCCTTCAGGTCCCCTTCGGGTGGGCGCGGGAGGCCGTGCGGCCGACCACCGGCGGCTTGTCTATTCGCCTCTATTCGCCCAGGAATTCCGGCGTGCGTCGCTGCAGGCTGGCCTCGATGCCCTCCGCGCTGTCCCGGGTCGCCCAAAGGATCTTCTGCTCGGCCAGTTCGTGATCCAGCGCCCGCCGAACCCGGGCCGGCAGATCCCCACGCAGGGTCGCCCGGATGGACCGGACCGCCAACGGCGCCGACGCGGCGACCCGGGCGGCCAGTTCCCCGGCCGCCTCCCGCACCCGACCCGGCTCGGCGAGCCGATCGGCCAGCCCGATCCGCACCGCCTCCTCACCACCGATCCGACGGCCGGTCAGCAACATGTCGGTCGCCGCCTGCCGCCCCACCAACTCCGGCAGAGTGACACTCAGCCCGAAACCCTGATGAAAACCCAACCGCGCGAAGTTCGCCACGAACCGCGTCGACGCCTCCGCGACCCGGAAGTCGGCTACGCACGCCAAACCCAGGCCGCCGCCCACGGCAGTGCCCTGCACCGCCGCGATCATCGGCGTACGCACCTCGAACAGCTCAGCCGCCCGCCGATACAACCGCTCGGCCGCGGCCACCTGATCCCGCGCGAAGTCCCCGCCGCCGAAGTCCGCCCCGGCACAGAAGTGCTTACCCCGCGACGCCAGCACGATCACCCGACACCCCGGGTCGTCGTCGAGACCCACCGCGGCGTCCACAAGCCGTCCGATCAGCAGCTCGTCGAAGTGATTGGCCGGCGGCCGGCACATCTCCAGCAACGCGACACCCTCGCCGACGGTCACGGACAGATCCGCGCTGTTGTCCGCACTCACCACAAGCCTCCCGGGGCAAACCGCTACGAGCTCCGTCCCGACTCCACGGGCTGCACGAAGACGGGTCATCCCATGATCGCAGCCGGACGCGTCGGGGCGGCACGGGGCTCCGCGCCGGGATGAGCTTTCGACCTCATTTCGTGAGGCGGATGAAAACGATCCGGTGAACCAGGTCGACACTTCAGGATTTCCCGGGTAAGACAATTGCGCATTCTCGCCGGGTCGTTCAGCAGCGGCGTGGACACCGACGCTTTCATAGCACCTCCCCTATCTGCCCTGCGATATGGCGGGTGGATTCGGATGGCGCTCAGCCGTCGACCAAATATTGACGTAGGTCAAATCGATGCTTAGCGTTCAGGCACGCACCCGGCGCGGGCCACCCCCTGTCCGCGCCGACTCCTCCGCGCGAAAGGGCGTTGACCATGCTCCGAGGAGTACGTCGCACGACGCTTGCCGCCACCGCACTTCTCCTGCTGCTCGCGTTCGCCGGCCCACCGGCCACGGCGCACGACCCGGACACCCCGGAGGGCAAGGCTGAACAGGCGGAACTGGTCCGCATCTACGAGCCCGCCTGGCGCAGCGGCGAACGCCTCGCCGGCGCCCCGATCACCTGCGTCAACGGCATGGCCGACAAATACCCGTGCAAGAACGTCGACCTGCTCAGCTTCCTGCCGCAGTCCGCGCTGGGCGGCGGCGGCTCGTCGAGCATGTGGTACTGGACCGACGCCCGCGACAGCAACGAGTACATCCTGTACTGCCGCTCCAACGGTGTCTCCTTCATCAACGTCACCGACCCGGGCGACCCGAGATACCTCGGAAACCTGCCGGCCGCGAATGGTGTCAGCTCGTCGTGGTGCGATATCCGCACGTACCAGAATTACGCCTACATCGGCAAGGATTCGGTCAGCCACGGCATCCAGGTCTTTGACCTCAACAAATTGCGCGGCGTGACCACGACCCAGACGTTCACCGCGGACGCTCGCTTCACCGGCCTGACGAACAGCCACACCCTGTGGATCAATCAGAGCACCGGCTTCCTGTACGTCTCCGGCGCGAACACCTGCCGCAAGGGTCTGACCATCTACGACATCAAGACTCCGCTCACCCTCAAGTTGGCCGCGTGCTACGACCGCGAGGTCTACTCGCACGAGTCCGTCGTGGTGAACTACGCCGGTCCGGACACCCGGTTCACCGGGCGGGAAATCGCGTTCAACTACACCGGCCAGGGCAAGAGATTCCAGATCCTCGACGTCACCGACAAGGCGAACATCCAGGTGCTGTCCAGCGTCACCCACCCGGGTGCCAGCTTCGTTCACCAGGGCTTCGCCACCAGCGACTACAAGCACATGATCGTCAACGACGAGACGATCAGCACCCGTGGCGGCAGCCCGGCATTCGTCTACAACATCGAACGGCTCGACGCGGCGCGATACGTGGGCAAGGACGTCGCCGCGCGCGGCGAATTCGTCAACCACAACGGCTACACGGTCGCCAACCGGCACTTCCAGGCGTCCTACCGCGGTGGCCTGCGGATCCTCGACACCACCTCCGCCGCCTCGGCCCAGTTGCCCGAGGTGGGCTATTTCGACGTCGACCCGGCTTCCAACGCCAGCGGCTACAGCGGCAGCTGGATGGTCCTGCCGTACCTGAAGAACGGAGTGGTCGCCGTCCAGAGCATCGGCGTCGGCCTGTTCCTGGTGCGGCCCACCGGCTCGGCGGCCGTACGCTGACCGGTCAGCCCGCCGGCGCCCAGCGTCACCGCCGCCTGATGGCGGCGGTGACGCTCGCGGGGTTCCTCGGGGCCGCCTACCTGTTCGCCGACAGCCGCGGCCCGGCCGCGGCGCCGGCGCCGGCCCGCTCGCCGGTCACCTACCACAGCGACGGGCTCTCCGACGCCTACGACGGCTTCCGCGCGGAGCCGCTGGCCCTGCCGACCAGCCGCGGCCCGGGCACCGTGTCCTTGCGCGTCACCGGCCCGGCCGGGCCGGCCACCGACTTCCAGCGCGTCCACACCAAACCGGTGCACATGTACGTGCTACGCGACGACCTGTCCGGATACCAGCACCTGCACCCCGAGTTCGTCAACGGCACGTGGACCGCGCCGGTGACCATCACCGACGGCGGCGCCTACCGGGTGTATGTCGAGTTCGTCCCGCACGGCCGCCCCACCGGAGCCGAACCCACTGTTCTCGGCGTACCGTTCGTCATCGGCGGCGACACCGCGATGATCCCGGTTCCCGCCCCGCAGGCGCAGGCCAAGTCAGGTCCGTACACCGTGCGCCGCCTCGACGGCACCGCCGACCTGACCTCCGGTGCCCAGACGGCGCTGCAGTTCCAGGTGCTCCGCGACGGCCGTCCCGCAGCGCTCGAACCGTACCTCGGCGCCTACGCCCACCTGTCCAACTTCGAGGTCCGCACCCAGGGCCTCCAACACCTGCACCCACTGCCCACCAATGCCACCGGCGACGCACCGGCCGACAGTGTCCTCGCCTTCCACGCCGCCTTCGCCGAACGCGGCGACAAGCGCATGTTCCTGCAGTTCCGCGCCGACGGCACCGTCCACCAGGTGGCCTTCACCGTCTTTACGACGTGACCCGCGCAGCCACAACGAGGAGCCGCGCCGGCGATCAGGTGCGGTGGGCGAGGGTCAGCCGGGTGAGGTGTCGCTTGGTGATGTGGCCGTGGTGGTCCCGGTCGATGAGGTTGCCGAGACAGGCCAGCAGCCGGTCGCGGTCCGGTTGGGGCAGGGAGCGGGTTGGCGAGTACGTCATCAGCAGATCCAGGTAGCTGCGAGTGGTGTACGCCTGTTCCCACTCGTACCGGTGGAATTGGGCCGGGCCGAAGCGACGAGAGCGGTCGATCTCGCTCGAGTCGTCGGGGATGTCGGCGGCGAGCTGTTGACGCCATCCCGGCGTGGTCTTCGGGTCGAAGCGTTCGTAGCAGTCCTGCGCGTCGATAAAGAAGCGTTCGGTTCCGCCGGCGACGTGTTCGGAGTGGATCAGGGCGAGGGTGCCGTTCGGGCGCAGGATGTCGGCCGCTTTGGGAACGCGGATGTCGGGGTCGATCCAGTGGAACGCGGTTGCCGAGAGCACCAGGTCGAACGGGGTTTCCGGGGGTGTCCACCGCTCGAACGGGCACACGTCGATGGTCACGTTCGGAAACTGGCGCAGGTTACGTCTGGCCACCGCCGCCATCTCAGGGCTGAGCTCGACGGCGACGACGGTGCACCCGAGCTGGGCGAGAGGGCGGGTGGCCTGGCCGGTGCCGCAGCCGACCTCCAGGACGCGAGACTGCGGGCTCAGCCCGGCGAGTCGGGCGAGGTCGGCGAACAGTTGGGCGGGGTAGCCGGGGCGCGCCTGGTCGTAGAGCTCGGCGTCCTGGCCGAAGATGGCGCGCAGAAATTCACGGTCGGCGTCGGTCACGGTGGGACATTACCCGTCAAGCTCGGCGAGGTTGGGGCGGCCGAGATCGCGGTGCGTCGTCGGGGAACCCGGCCGGCCCGGAAGGTCTCAGACGCGTTGCCGTCGACGCGCGGGACGAAGGTCGGAGGCTGCCGGGCCTCGGCGACATAGGCCAGTCATCCGGCATGTTCGTAATCGTGGCGGAGCCCGCCGAGACGACGATCGTGGGCGGCTGGACAGATCCGTGATCGAGGCGGGATCGGATGGGCGGTGGCGCCGAGGCCTCAGGGGCCGACGGCGTCCCGGTACGCCTGCCCCGCCGCGGTCAGCCCGGCCTGTTCGCGGTACAGGCCGATTTCCGCGGTCTCGCCGGCGGCCGGCAGCGAGAACCACGCGTATCGCTCGACGTAGGGTGCAGCGCGCATCGCCGTGGTCGTCTTCGCGATGAAGGTGCCGAGCTGTTGCGCGTTCGGGTAGCGCGGCGTGCCGGTGAAGTTGATCAGACCGAACTCGGTGACCCAGATCGGCAAGCCGTACCGCTCGTGCACCGCGTTCAGGTAGCCCATGAAGTGATCCGCCGCCGCGTCGCCGAAGTCCGAGCCGTACCAGTGCAGGGCGATGAAATCGACCCGCTGCCCACGTTCGCGCGCGCCCGCCATGAACCGGTCCAGCCAGCCGCCCGGAGTGTCGCCGCCGAATGCCACCGCCGGGCTACCCAGACGCATGCCGGTCTGCTCCAGACGCGGCCACAGCGACAGCGCCTGCTCGACAGTCATGTTGGCCTGGCCGGGCAGATCGGGCTCGTTGAAACCCAGCAGCGTGCTGCCCGATCGCCGCGCGGCGGCCAGGTCGGCGTCGTTGACCGAGGCGGGGCCCCAGATCATCGGGACGAACTCGGCCGGCGCCGGTACGTCGTCGTTGGATGCGGACCAGTCGAAGTACCAGCCCGCGCCGACGTCGCGGACGGCGTCGGCCACCCCCGGGAACGCCCACGTGCTCACGCCCTTCTTCGCGGCACCCGGCACGGCGGGAGGCGCGGCGCCCAGCAACGACCACGCCTGCGTGGGAGTGCCCGCACACGTCCAGATCCGCAGCGGCGTACCGGTCGCGGAGCCGCCGTGCGCGTCCAGGCACTTGCCCGAACCGGTATTGACCAGCGAGCCGTTCCTGGCCGACCAGCGCTGCGCGGCTGTGCCGTTGCAGGCGAACAGTTGCACGGTCGCGCCGTCGGCGTGCGACGCATCGGCCACGTCGAGGCACTTGCCGAGCGCCTGGATGGTCTCGTCGGTGCCACTCACGACCCAGTTCTGCGCGTCTGTGCCGTTGCAGTCGTAGAGCTGCACCGGGGTCCGATCGGCCGTCTGAGACCACGTCACATCAACACATTTGGCAGCGACACCGACGATGCCGGCCCCGGCCCCGGCTTGCGCCGTGGGCACGGCGACCAGGCCGGCCGCAACCGCGACGAGCACGGCCGTCAGGATCCCGATGGCGCGAATCGGCCGGCTCCGGTAGATCTTCCGTACCAAAATGAACGCTCCTCGTCGGATCATCGAACGCCGGTGGGCACCGGGCCCCCGCTACAACGGGCGCTACGGTCGCCCGGTTCATGCGGTGCCGGCACAAACTGGTCCGGCGCGAACCCGGCGACGTAGAGCAGCGCCTTGACGTTCGGGTCGCCGGTCCGACGCAGGCGACTCGGCTCGCAGTGCTGAGCAGGCGGTCGGCTGCGGTGGGTTGCACGCGCGGACCATGGTCCTCAACGACATCGGCTCGTGCCATGCCCACTGGGCAACCACCAGCAGGTCCTCACGTACTGCGGCCAGGCCCTCGCCGCATTCGAGGAGACGGGCGAGCGCAGCGGCGAGGCCGCCACCTGGGACAACTATCCTCGGCCTGTGACCGCACCCGCCAGGATCGGACCGTACCGGATCGAGCGACTGCTCGGCGCCGGATCGTTCGCCACCGTCTGGTTGGGGCACGATCCGGCGCTCGGCGCGTCCGTGGCGATCAAGGTTCTGGCCGAGAACTGGTCGCACGACCTGCGCGTCCGGGAACGCTTCCGCGACGAGGGCCGGCTGCTCTGGCGGCTCGACCACGAACGTGTCGTCCGGGTGCACACCGTGGGGGAACTGCCCGACGGGCGGCCGTATCTGGTGATGACCTGGGCCGAGGATGGCAGCCTGCGGGACCGGCTCGAGGCCGGACCGATCCCGGTGCCGGCGGCGCTGGCCCTGCTCGGCGAGATCGCGATGGGCGTACGGGTCCTGCACGACAACGGCATCGTGCACCGCGACCTCACCCCGGGCAATATCCTGTTCCGCGGGCGTGACCGCGTGCTCATCGCCGACCTCGGGCTGGCCAAGGCGCTGGCCGCAGCGTCGGGGCTGACCGCCCGGGCCGGCACCCCCGGCTACATGGCGCCCGAGCAGGACAATCCCGGTGCGGTCGTGGACAGGCGCACCGACGTGTACGCGCTCGGCCGCCTGGCCGAACGCCTGCTCACCACGGGCGGGCGGCTCCGGCCGGGCGTACCCGAGGGCGTGGCCGAGGTGCTGCGGACCGCGACCGCGCACCGGCCGGGCGACCGCTTTCCGGACGCAGCGGCCTTCGCGGCCGCGCTCGAGCGGGGCGGCACCGCGACGCCGGCGTGGCGGCGGCACCGGGTCCTGCGCGGTGCCCTCGCGGTGGCGCTGCTCGCGATGTTGGGCGCGGACGCGGCTGTGACCGGCCCGCTCACCGACCCGACCGGACACCTCCAGGTCCTCGCGCCCGCCGGGTGGCGTGCCGATGGCGCGGGCTGGGAGGGCCAGCGGACGGCGGGCGGCGACCGGGACCCCGCGTACGTGGTCTCCCCGGACCCGGGCAGATGGTTGTCGGATCCCGGCGTGCCCGGGGCCTTCCTGGGGTTGTCCCGCGGCATAGCCGCGCGGACCACCCCGGCCGAGTTCGTCGCCGGCCGGCACCACTCCGGCTGCACCGCCGTTCCGGTGCGGGTCGTCCACACGTCCACGATGGACTTCACCGTCGCCGGTTATCATTCCTGCCGCGGTGGCAAGCCGGTGGTCGCCGAAGCGGCCGCGTTCGCGCCCCGCGCCGAGGGTCTGGTGTATGTGCAGGTCGCGCCCCCGGCGAAGGACGGTCTACGGTTCGTCGACACGCTGCTCGCCGGGGTCGACATACGCTGACATTCAGCGTTTCACAATGACGGTGACGGTCCACGTCCCGCCGCCGTGCGGATAGGTCACTGTGACCGTGCCGGCGCCGACGAACCGGACGTCGGTGACGCCCCCGGCGTAGTTGCTGCTCGTCCGGGAGGTCGGGGTCGCGCGGACCTCACCCGGTCCGGCGCCCGCGACGCGGAGGACCCCGCCGACATGGAAGCAGAGACTGGCCGGCTGAAGCTCCTCCTGCGTGCCGACCTCGAAGCGGACGGCGCCCAGGCAGGCGGACGAAGTCCGCACCTGCTTTGCCGGCGAAGGCCGCGTGTGTGACGGTCCGGTAGGCGAGGCCGAGGGCGCCGGGGTGGGCTCGCTCGCGGCGGTGGTCGTCGCCTCGGCGTCGACGGGCAGCGGGGAGACGGGTTGCGGGGCCGCGCACGCGGTGGCGAGCGCGACGAACAGGGCCGCTGCGGGAACGGCGGAGAAGCGGTGGATCATCGGAATCTCCTCATGGGTTCTGGGAGCGAGCCATCCGGCGAACTCCCTTCGCCACTGTTCGTCCGGGCCGAGGCCGCATTTGTTCGGTGTATGTCGTGGATCACATCGCTTCGTCGTTCAGGCTGTGCCGGAGCCGGCGTCGGCCCTCGTGGATCCGGGACTTCACAGTTCCCTCAGGCAGCCCCAGCCCATCCGCGATCTCCGCGTAGGCCAGCCCCAGCAGGTCGCGCAGGACCACGGGCTCGGCGAGCGCAGGACTCAGCTGGGCCAGCGCCTCGAGCAGGTCGATGCGGGTGCCGGCCACGACACTGGTGCGCTGCCGCGCCGGCGTCTCCGGCAGCACGTCGCCGGCCGCCTCGGCCAGGAACCGGGCCCGGAGCAACTGGTACGTGGACCGCGCCCGGTTGGCGGCGATCCGGTACAGCCAGGTGCGAAACGCGGACCGGCCCTCGAACCGGCCGATGCCCTGCGCGACCGCGAGGAGCGTCTCCTGGCATGCGTCCTCGGCGTCGAGACGATCGGGCAGGAAACGCGCGCACATCCGCAGCACGTCGGGCCGGATGGCCGCGAGCAGGCGGTCGAGGGCCGCCAGGTCGCCGCCCACGGCAGCCCGGACCAGCTCCTCGATACCGCTCTCGCCGTCCGTCATGGTGCACAGAATGCACCACGGTGGCGTGTTCGATGACCGCCAGTCTCGTGGAGGATCCTGACCCCGAACATTGGCGGGCGGACATCAGGCGATCTTCTTCCGGTAGGTGAACATCGCGAACGCGTACGCGATGACGAGGATGCCGGCACACCAGGCCAGCGCTGCCCAGATGCCGGTGCCGACCGGCTGGCCCGCGAACAGCGAGCGGATCGAGTTGACGATCGAGGTGACCGGCTGGTTCTCGGCGAACGCGCGCACCGGTCCGGGCATCGTCGCGGTCGGAACGAACGCTGAGCTCACGAAGGGCAGGAAGATGAGCGGGTAGGAGAAGGCGGATGCCCCGTCGGGTGAAGACGCCGAAAGTCCCGGGATCACGGCCACCCACGTCAACGCGAGCGTGAACAGCAGGAGGATGCCGGCCACCGCGAGCCACGCGAGCACCCCGGCTGAGGAGCGGAAGCCGATGGCGAGCCCGGCGAGCACGATGACGGCCACGGAGATGGCGTTGGATACCAGCGAGGTCAGTACGTGGCCCCACAACACCGACGACCGTGCGATCGGCATGGAGTGGAAGCGCTCGAAGATGCCGCTCTTCATGTCGAGGAACAGCCGGAAGGCGGTGTAGGAGATGCCGCTGGCGATGGCGATGAGCAGGATGCCGGGCATCAGGTAGTTGGTGTAGTTGCCGGTGCCGGCCTGGATGGCGCCGCCGAACACGAAGCGGAAGAGCAGCAGGAACGCGATCGGCATGATCGTGACCGTGATGATGGTGTCGATGCTGCGGGTGACGTGGCGGATGGAGCGTCCGAGCATCACCGAGGCGTCGTTGACGGCGTGCGTGATCATCTCTGGTCCTTTCCGACGGTCGCCAAGAAGATCT
>NZ_QHHV01000609.1:0-901 GCF_003947245.1 Actinoplanes sp. ATCC 53533
CCTACATCGCCACACCGACCATCAGCACCGTCGATCCGGTCGCCGGACCCCTGGACGGCACCAACACGCTGACCATCACCGGCACCCACCTCGACGACACCAACCTCGGCTCGATCACCATCGACGAGAACGCCTGCACCCAGATCACCGTCAACAGCCCCACCGAAGTCACCTGCACCGCGCCTTCCGGCACCGTCGGCGCCAAGAACATCGTGCTGACCAACCCCGGCGGCACCGTCACCAAAACCAGCGCCTACACCTACACGGCCGCGCCTGATGTCGTGTCGATCACCCCGGTCGCCGGTCCGGCCGCCGGTGGCAACGACGTCAGTGTCAACGGCACCGTGCTGATCGGTGCGACCGCTGTCACCATCGGCGGGGTCGACTGCCCGATCGTCAGCAACAGCGGCACCGTGATCGTGTGCACCGCCGGCATCGGTTCGGTCGGCGCGCAGAACGTCACGGTCACCACACCGGGCGGCAGCGAAACCGAAACCGGCCTCTACACCTACGCCGATGTGCCCTCCATCAGCTCCCTGAACGCCACCAGCGGCCCCGCTATCGGCACCGGGACCCTGATCGTGACCGGTTCCAACCTCACCGACGCCACCGGCATCACGATCGGCGGGAACGCCTGCACCGGGCTGACCGACGTCAGCGCCACCAGCGCCACCTGCACCATCCCCGCCGGCACCGCCGGCGACCAGAACGTGATCATCACCACCCCGGGCGGCCCGAGCAGCCCCTACACCTACACCTACATCGCCACACCGACCATCAGCACCGTCGATCCGGTCGCCGGACCCCTGGACGGCACCAACACGCTGACCATCACCGGCACCCACCTCGACGACACCAACCTCGGCTCGATCACCATCGACGAGAACGCCTGCACCCAGAT
>NZ_QHHV01000610.1:0-770 GCF_003947245.1 Actinoplanes sp. ATCC 53533
GAACCGCTGGGTCATGGAGACCCTGATCATGGTGGACGCGCTGAAGCGCGGGTCGGCGAAGCGCATCACTGTGGTGCTGCCGTTCTACCCGTATTCGCGGCAGGACAAGAAGCACCGTGGCCGGGAGCCGATCTCCGCGCGGTTGGTGGCCGATCTGCTGAAGACCGCGGGGGCGAACCGCATCCTGACGGTGGATCTGCACACCGCGCAGATCCAGGGTTTCTTCGACGGCCCGGTGGATCACCTGTTCGCGATGGACATCCTCGCCGAGCACATCATCAAGAAGTTCGAGGGCCGGCCGATGACGGTCGTGGCGCCGGACTCGGGCCGGGTGCGGGTGGCGGAGCGGTGGACCGACCGTCTCGGTGGGTGTCCGCTGGCGTTCATCCACAAGACGCGGGATCCGATGAAGCCGAACCAGGTGGTGGCCAACCGGGTGGTCGGTGAGGTCGAGGGCCGGGTCTGTCTGATCGTCGACGACATGATCGACACCGGTGGCACGATCACGAAGGCCGCCGACATCCTGTTCGATTCGGGCGCGGCGGATGTGATCGTGGCCTCGACGCACGCGCTGTTGTCCGATCCGGCGACCGAGCGGTTGAAGAACAGCCGGATCAGTGAGCTGGTGGTGACCAACACGTTGCCGCTGCCGCCGGAGAAGCAGCTTGACAAGATCACCGTGCTGTCGATCGCGCCGCTGCTGGCGCGGGCGATCCGGGAGGTCTTCGATGACGGGTCGGTGACCACCCTGTTCGGCGGTTTGAGCTGAG
>NZ_QHHV01000611.1:0-698 GCF_003947245.1 Actinoplanes sp. ATCC 53533
GCAGATTCACAACGGTCTCGCGGTGCAGATGATCGACGAGGTACGGCACTCGACGATCCAGATGAACCTCAAGCGCCTGTACATGAACCACTACATCGACCCCGCCGGGTTCGACATCACCGAGAAGGCGTTCGCCAACAGCTACTGCGGCACGATCGGCCGGCAGTTCGGTGAGGGCTTCATCACCGGCGACGCCATCACCGCGGCGAACGTCTACCTGACGCTGGTCGCGGAGACCGCGTTCACCAACACGCTGTTCGTGGCGATGCCGTCCGAGGCGGCCGCCAACGGCGACTACCTGCTGCCGACGGTGTTCCACTCGGTGCAGTCCGACGAGTCGCGGCACATCAGCAACGGCTACTCGATTCTGCTGATGGCGCTGGCGGACGAGGACAACCGGCAGTTGCTGGAGCGGGACCTGCGCTACGCGTGGTGGAACAACCACTGCGTCGTGGACGCGGCGATCGGCACGTTCATCGAGTACGGCACGAAGGACCGCCGCAAGGACCGCGACTCCTACGCCGAGATGTGGCGGCGGTGGATCTACGACGACTACTACCGCAGCTACCTGATCCCGCTGGAGAAGTACGGCCTGGTCATCCCGCACGACCTGGTCGAGAAGGCGTGGGACCGGATCTACAACCAGCACTACGTGCACCGGGTCGCGCAGTTCTTCGCGACCGGTTGGCCGGTCAACT
>NZ_QHHV01000612.1:0-771 GCF_003947245.1 Actinoplanes sp. ATCC 53533
TCGGCGCCGACCGGCTTCCGGCAGCTTTGTGACGATCATGAACCACGGGCTGCGGCTGCACCTCCGCTTCGCAGAGGCGCCAGCCCGTTCCGACCGGCTCGTGAAGATCTGCAGGAAAGGCAAGCTGTGAGTGTCGACATCGCCAAAGACGACCGGATCCTCATCGACGGGGAACTGGTCACGGTCGTGGCCGCGACATCGACACCCGCTGGCTTCGAGTGCATCGTTAAGTCCCCCACTCGCGGGTTGTTCGAGGTCTTCATCCGTGCCAATGACGTCGACAGCTGTAAGGTGCCGACGTCCGACGGCAGCGGCGACAGCGGTCGGGCCATTGCCGCCGTGTGGACGGAGTGGATGCGCTGGGCGATCCCGCGAATCCGGTCCGCGGTGCTGGCGACCCGACCGCTTCGCCCCTTCGCCCACCAGGACGACGCGGTATTCGGGGCGATGCTGTCCCAGCCACGGCTGCGGTTCCTGCTGGCCGACGAGCCGGGTACCGGCAAGACGCTGATGACCGGCATGTACCTCGCCGAAGGGCGCCGCCGAGGGCTGGTCCCCGGCAAGACGGTCATCGTCGTTCCCGCTCACCTGGTAGAAAAGTGGATCCGAGAGCTGAAACGGTTCTTCGGCATCGACGCGCACCGCATCACTGCCGAGATTGGCCGAGATCCCCTCGACCTACGCGACGACGTGGACGTGTGGGTCGTCTCACTGGACCTGTACACCTACAACAGCGACGTCCGACGCAAAATCGTCGGTAGTAGGGCGTCG
>NZ_QHHV01000613.1:0-869 GCF_003947245.1 Actinoplanes sp. ATCC 53533
ATCTACCTGGCGACGGTGATCGACTGCTACTCCAGGGCAGTCGTCGGTTGGGCGGTCGCGGACCACATGCGCACCAAGTTGGTCGTCGACGCTATTGAGATGGCGGCCCGTAACATCACCATACCGAAAGGTGCGATCTTCCACTCTGATCGCGGCAGCCAATACATGTCGCACGAGTATCGCCGGACGCTGAAGAAACTCGGTCTGCGGTCCTCGGTCGGCCGTACGGGGGTCTGCTGGGACAACGCCCTAGCAGAATCGTTCAATGCCAGCCTGAAAAATGAGATGGTCAACCGGACCGTCTTCCCGACGAAAGCCCACGCACGAGACGCTATTGTGCGCTATGTCGAACTGTACTACAATCGCCAAAGGATCCACTCGGCGCTCGGCTATAAGACGCCGTACGAAATTCTCAGCGGACGCACGGACAACACATTAGCGGCGTGAAAACACGCTAAAAGCACTGTCCGGAAAACGCGCGGCAGCCCAGGTTGTGGTCCAGCGACGGTGACGGTGACGATTGGTGTTGGGGGCTGTCTTCGGGCGGCCCCTTGTTTGTGTGCGACGACAGTTTGAGCATGTTCTCCAGGCGCGGCGGCCCTCCCTTCTCCTTGGCCGGACAGGGAGGGCCGCTACTTGGTGCTCTGGAGGCACCCATGGTGATGGTAGGGACTGCTCAGGGTGAGGTCGATCGGCGGCTGGTCGCGGGCGAGTTGAGGTGCCCGTGCGGCGGCGTTTTGAGGCCGTGGGGTCGTGCTCGGCCGCGGGTGGTGCGGGGTGTCGGGGTGCTGCGGCCGCGTCGGGGACGGTGTGTGGCGTGCCGGATGACGCATGTGTTGCTGGCGGTGTCGTGCCTGGTCCGGCGGGCT
>NZ_QHHV01000614.1:0-738 GCF_003947245.1 Actinoplanes sp. ATCC 53533
GCGGCGCGGTGATCACCACCACGGCGGTCCAGGCGCTGGCGCCGGTGACGGTCACCGACGTGTTGTACCGGTCGCCCCACACCGTGCCGGGCGTTATCGCCGCCGTGCAGGTGCCCGAGGTCGGCGGCGTCGTCGGCGGGTTGGTGGTGCCGCCGGAGTTGAGTGCGTTGAGGACGGAGGTGTAGGCGGCCTTCTTGTTGCCGGAGCCGTCGAACAGCAACGGGTTCTCTCCGGTACGCCAGGAGTCGCTGTCCCTGATGCCCCATACCGTGATTCCCGTGCACCGGGTCACCGCGAGGCAGGCCCTGGTGACGGTGCTGTAGATGTTGGCCTGGTTGCCGCCCTGTGCGATGTCCAGCTCGGTGATCTGGACGTCGACGCCGAGATCGGCGAAGCGCTGCAGGTTCGCCTGATACGTCGAGTCGATGCCGGTGCCCAGATGCGACTGGAAACCGACGCAGTCGATCGGCACGCCACGCGACTTGAAGTCACGAACCATGTTGTAGATCCCGGTCGACTTCGCGTTGACGCCATCGGTGTTGTAGTCGTTGTAACAAAGCTTCGCGGCGGGATCCGCGGCACGCGCGGCCCGGAACGCCGCCTCGATCCAGTCGTTACCGGTCCGCTGCAGGTTCGAATCACGCCGGCCACCACCACCGCCGTCGGCGAACGCCTCGTTCACCACGTCCCAGGCGTAGATCTTGCCCGGTAACTGCGTGGCGACCTGCGTGACGTGGT
>NZ_QHHV01000615.1:0-702 GCF_003947245.1 Actinoplanes sp. ATCC 53533
GGCCCTCCGGCCGGGTGCGACACCGGCCACGACGGCTGGACTGAGAACGGCTGACCGGTCTCCCCACAGACCCACACGGCACGGCGCCCAATCGCCTCGAACCGGTAAGGCTCACACTGATCACATCCAGCCGGCCACGCAGCCCTCTCTCGGTGTCTGCTCCCGCTGGGCACGACGTTCGATCACCCACCGTCCCTCGGCGCAGGCATGCCCTCCTGGGGGTTCAGCGGAGACCGGGACTGGCCCGATGGTCGGCAATGAGGCGGGCCACGAGTTCCGCCGCGACGTCGGCGGAGCGGGTGACAACCGCGTCGTACTCGATGGCCTCGTCGGGATTGACGTGGATGTGTTCGGTTTGGCCGAAGCCGAGGACTGCGGTGTTGCCGGGTTTGGCGACGCTGCCGTAGGAGATCATGGTCGCGGGGTCGAGACCGATCGCTGGGATCACCAGCGAACCGTGCGGCAGGTCGAGGGCGGTCAAGGCGTCGAGCATGCTGGCGACCTGACCAATGAGGTGCTCGACGTCGATCAGGGCGCCGATGGATCCGCGAGGAAGCGGCGCCCATGTCGACCGCTGGCCGGAACGCGTCACTGCCATGCCCTTCGCGTTGTCCCAGCCGCCACCAGTCACCCGAGCGAGAGTGGCGTCGGAATGGGATTCCAGCGCTTCGAGCCGGTTGAAGATCCCGGTCTGGCGCCCGT
>NZ_QHHV01000616.1:0-670 GCF_003947245.1 Actinoplanes sp. ATCC 53533
AGTCCCACGCCGAAACGAGCGACCACCAGCGAGTTCGCTCTGCCGAGAGCTGAATTGTCCGGAGCGCGAAGATCAGCTGGCCGAACGTCCGTCACCCGCGCGCCGGTGCGCCGGCGTGTCAAGGTTGATCATTTGTCCTGTTTAGTCTCCGGAATGTCCCAGTCCCCGGGCGGCGCGGCGCAGGAACTCGGCATTCGTGGCCGTGGCCTTGAGGTGCTCGAGCAGCTGCTGCAGGCTCTGCTTGCGGTCCTGACCGGTGAGCGCCCGGCGGAGTTGGTGCATCAGGGCAAGCTCGGTCGGCGCCACCAGCGTCTCGTCGTGCCGGGTGCCCGAACCGGTGACGTCGATCGCCGGGAAGAGCCGGGACTCGGCCAGCGACCGGTCCAGCTTGAGCTCGGCGTTGCCGGTGCTCTTGAACTCCTCGAAGATGACGGTGTCCATCGCGGAGCCGGTGTCGACCAGGGCGGTCGCGATGATGGTCAGCGAGCCGCCGTTCTCGATGTTGCGGGCGGCGCCGAGGAACCGCTTCGGCGGATACAGCGCGGTGGAGTCGAGACCACCGGACATCGTCCGGCCCCGGCCCGGCGCGGCCAGGTTGTACGACCGGCCCAGCCGGGTGATCGAGTCCAGCAGCACGACCACGTCGTGGCCGGCCTCCACCAGCCGCTTC
>NZ_QHHV01000617.1:0-699 GCF_003947245.1 Actinoplanes sp. ATCC 53533
CGCGGCTGCGGCTGCGGGAGATCTGCTCGAGGAAGCTCATCCGGTCCATGAGGTTGTCCGAGCCCTCGAGCAGGACATTCATGGTGCCGACGTTGCCGGTCATGTAGGCCGACTGCGCGATGGTGTCCATCTGCGCGCCGGCGGCCTCCAAGGCGGCCTTGGCCGGGCCCAGCGACGCGGCCAGCTTCTTCTCCTCGGCCTTGGTCTGCTTCAGGCTGAGGTTCATCTTGTTGTACGACTCAACGACGTCCTCGAGCTGGTCGGACGCCTTGTCGATCTTCTTGGTCAGCTCACTCGTCGACGGTTCCGCGTGTGCGGCGGTCGCGATGCTCCCGGTGATCGCGATCGCCAGGGCGGCGACCACCAGCGCACGGAGCCTCGTGCGGGCGTGTGGCAACGGAACGTGGCCTTTCTTCCGCTTGGCCACCTACCGGGCTAGCTGACGCCGGAACTTTCCGGTGTCAGGGGGCGGGAAGAAGGCCCCACCGCTGTCGCGGATTCACCCGGTTCGACGTCGTGGAGGCGGTGACCCTGGGGGATCGGGGTCGCCCGTTTCCATCGGCGAGGATTCGGCGGCGTTGGCCGGCGCCACCGAGGGTGTGGCTGCGGACCGGACCAACCGCATTAACTTATCGGCGCTCGGCATTAACACAAGGGCCCGAAGAGTGACTTGCGCCAATGATCACAAATAAGAGAATG
>NZ_QHHV01000618.1:0-651 GCF_003947245.1 Actinoplanes sp. ATCC 53533
CGTTCACCCTGGCCAACGCCGGCATGCTGCTCGACCTGTCGAAGACCGACCCCGGGGCGCAGTCGGCGTATCTGCCGAAGGCCTGGGACGCCAACAAGTTCGCGTCGCTCGGCGGTGGCACCTACGCGTACCCGTGGTATCTGAACACCGGGCCGTCCTTCTTCAACACCGCGCTGCTGGCGAAGTGCGGCGTGGCCAAGGACCCGCTGCCCGCGACCTACGACGCCCTGTTCGCCGCGGGCAGGACCATGGCGACCAAGTGCAAGGGCGACACCACGATGGTCGGCCGGCTGCCGGCCATCGAGACCTTTGGGACGTACGGCGTACCGCTCATGGACGCCCAGGGCGCCAAGTTCACCTTCAACGACGCCAAGGGCGTGGAACTGGTCAACCACTACAAGGACCTGTACAAGGCCGGTGGCATGACCGAGGACACCCTCAACAAGCTGCAGACCGGTGAGCTGGACGCGTTCAAGGCCGGCCGGATCGGCTGGCTGCCGGGCAGCTCCTACACGCTCAAGGACCTGAAGGCGACCGCGCCGAAGGTGGCGGCCACCGTGGCGATCTCCCCGCAGATCACCAACGACAAGCCCAACATGTACATCGAGTCGCTGGCGGTCAACGCGAAGTCCAAGAACACCGCCACCGCGG
>NZ_QHHV01000061.1:0-55579 GCF_003947245.1 Actinoplanes sp. ATCC 53533
CGGGTGATTGACGTCGCCCGCGATTACGCCCGAGGCCGTCGTGTCGGTATGCCCTGGTCCCGATGATCTGCGCCTCGATCGCGGCGGCTGCCGCGGAGCTCGGGTTCAGGTGGGCGCTGATGGCCACGAACTGGCACGGCAGGTCGATTCCGGTCAGGTCGAAGCTGGCGAGGCAGTAGCCGTGCCAGGTCTTGTGTTGGGTGTCGGTGTGGCTGTCGCGCAGGGTCAGCCGGTCGGAATCCCAGGCGATCGCGGTCGGCATGTGGCGCGACTTGGCGACGAGCAGCCGCATGCCCAGATCCCATTCGGCCGCACGGATCGCGGAGGGGTTGGTGAGCCAGTCGACCTCCTGCAACATCACCAACTGTGGCTGCAGGTCGTTGATCGCGGCGGCCAGCGCCGCCCATCGGTTCTGGGCGGCTGCGCCCGCCTCGACGTTCTGGGTGACGATCCTGAGCTTCATTCCAAACTCCCTGGTCGTGACGGTCAGCGAGCGGCCGTAATGACCGTCGGCAGTGGTGGTGAGGGGCGAGAGGGCCCCGACGGGTGAACCCGTTCGGGGCGGCCTGCTCGGTGCGCGGGGCTGGCAGGGTGGGCAGGCGTGGCGGCGGAGCCGCGCTGGCGGGCGCGGCGCCGCCGCGACGGTCTACCCGGCGGGTGTCGTCACCCAGCCGTCGCGGGTGGTTCCGGGTTTGGCGGTGCGGGCCTGCGGGGTCATGACGATGCGGGACATCGAGTACGGCACCTGCACGGCGAGGTTGCGGCCGATGACCGGATCGGTGAGCACATACTCCGCGGCGTGGACCTGGCCGGTGGCTTCGTCGAGCAGCAGCACGTACCGGGTGGTGTGCTGCCGGGCGGCGACGCTGACCGCGATGCCGGCCTGCCCGGCCAGGTTGATCCGGCCGTGGTAGGTCAGGCCGGGCACGTCGGCCAGGACCTGCAGGATGGCCCGTCGAGCCGGGCGGGGCGTCTGGTGCCAGGCGGCCAGCGCGCCGATGGCGTCGACCCGGCTGGCGGTGCCGTCCGCCGCCTGCTGGTACCCGGTGCGGGCGAGGACGGCGCGGACCCGGGCGGCGAGTTCGTCGCCGTCGGGCGGGTACGCCTGGTCCAGGGCGGCGGCCAGCCGGGTGGGATCTGCCGGGACCCGGCCGGGTAGCACCCCGGGCAGTTCACCGGGCCCGTACCAGGCGGTCGATGGTGCGGGTGCCGGTTCGGGGTCGCTGTACCAGCCGACGCCGGTGATGGTGCCGCTGTCGGCGAGTTCGTCGCGCCACCGCGTTTCGGTGGCATGCCTGGTGACGGTGGTGACGCAGTCGCCGATGCTGCTGTCGGCCGCTGTCATGGTCACCCCGATGCGGGTGTACCGGCCGCGCTGGGTGTCGGCGGCTTCGGCGGTGAGGTGCGTGGCGAGGCGGCGCAGGGTCGGTGCGGCCGGGGTGGTGCTGGCGGGCAGCGGGATCGGCTGGTGGATGGCCAGCGGTCCACAAGGCGGCGGCACGTCCGCCGTATGGGTTGCGGCGCCGGCTGGGTGGGCGTCGATGCCGCTGACCGCGGCGATCGTCAGGACGATGATGGCCGCGCGGGTGTTGGTGACGGCGCGACGTGCCGTGCCTGCGATCCGGTGCGGTCGGATGGTGGTCGTGGTCAAGGGTGTGCCTTTCCGGTGATGAGGGCCCGCGCGGGCCGGGGGGTTTGCGGCGTTGGTCGTGGAAGGCTCGGGTGGAGGGGCGGCGGCTGGTCAGGTCCAGATCGCGACGAGGGCTCCGTCGATCTGCTCGGGCGGGTTCGGGTGGCAGACAGCGACGCTGGTCGCGATGCGGCGTCCGGTGTAGGCGACGGTGGCGGCGTCGAGCACGCGCATCGCGGTCGCCTGCTCGACGCCGGCGAGGTGCTCCGGCACGGTGATGCCGTGGCTGGCGAGCAGGTGCCGGCGGGCGCTCTGGCCGCCCCGGCAAGCGGGGCTGCATGCCGGCGGGGCGCCGGTCAGGTACGCGTACGTCAGGTCGGCGTGCCTCGCTGAGCAGGCGGTTGTGCCGGCGCCAGACCGCGTTGGCCTCCAGGATTTTGGCGCGGGTACTCCATGCCTTCGCGGTCAGGCTGACCCCGGTCAGCTGCCGGCAGCGTTTCGTCGCTGCGGCTTGGGTGGCCTCGGCCAGGGCAGCGGCGGGTGGGGCGGGCAGTGTCGTGTGTGAGCGGAGACCGAGGAGGTCGGCGGTGGCGGTGTCGGCGGCCCGGCGCTGGTCGACGGGAAGGCCGAGCGGCGCCGCGACGGCGATAGCCGCGACGCCAGAGAGCCGGCTGATGACGTCGAGCAGGGTCCCTGCGTGGACCGCCCGGTGGAAGCGTTGGTCGCGCAGTTCGACGGCGATCCAACCGTGGTGGTCCATGGCGATCCCGGCGACGTGGATCGGTGACCCGCTCCCGCCAGCGCCGTGGCGGCGTTCGGTCACCGCCGGCCACCCGCCACGGGGCGCGGAAACGACTCGGTCATGGGTTCTCCTGGGACTTCGGCGAGGTGTCGGCGCCAACGTGGTGCCGAGGGACGGCGGAGTGCGCCGGCCCGGACCCGCAACGCGAGGCCGTGGGCCGGGCCGGCACACCGGCTAGTTCACGTGGCTCAGGAACGTGGCCGCCGCGCCCGGGGCGACATGGCGGTGCGTGCGCGGCACGTCTTCGGTGAGCGCCTTGGTGATCCAGTCGCTCCAGTAGTCGATGTCGGTGTAGACGGTCGGCCCGTCGCAGTTCGCGCTGGTCTCACGGCTGGCGCTGCCGAGCAGCACCCACGTGCCCCGCAGGTTCTTGCCGAGGGCGGGGCCGCCGGAGTCGCCGAAGCACGGGGCGGCGCCGTTGCGGTCGTCGACGCAGATCTCGCCGGCGGTGATGCCGGCCGTCGCGCAGTGGCGCCGGGCGGTGAGCCGGGTGTCGAGTTGCTGGAGAACGGCGGGTGGTTGCGTGGCGTCAATGCTGGTCTTGCCCCAGCCGAGGACCCGGACTTTGCGGTGGTCGCCGCTCTGGTGGCCGATCCGGATACCGGTCAGCGCCAGACCGGCGGGGTCGACACGCATCACGGCGATGTCCGCGATCCGGTCGGTGCCGGTGGCCCAGTCCCACTCTGGGTTCACGACCGCCTTGGTGACCTCGAGGGTGGTGAGCTGGTCGAGGCGGGTGGAGCCGACCTGCACGTCGATGTCCGCGGCGGGCATCGCCTGGCCCGTTTCGAGGTCGCTGATGCAGTGCGCGTTGATGACCACACCGATCACGCCTCGGACGGTGACCAGGCTGGCGGTGCACCGGGCGGTCAGGCCGAGGTCGGTGTAGTGGGTGAGGGTGCGGGCGGCGAACGGGTAGGACTCGGTGGCGTCGCTGCCACCGATGATGTTCACGCCCACGTCGCCGGCCGCCGAGGCGGGCGCGGGCGTGACGACGGTGAGGGCGGTGGCCAGGGCCAGACTGCTTGAGGCCAAGGCGGCCAGCCAGGTACGTGTTGTCAACGCGATCCTTCGGATTTGAGAGGTGTCCCGACGCGCATCCCCGCGCCGGGTGGCCCGCCGTCGTCGTTGGCGTCGGGAGATCAAAAAGGGGTCAGCGGCAGTGCCGGGCGCTGGACGCCTGCACGACGAGGCCGTTCCCGTCAGCCGGTCGACCGGGGGTGGTGATGCCGGCTGGTGGTGCGGTTGCTGCCGATCAGCCGCCTGCGGGATCCGGTGGCAAGCGGAAGGGGCCGAGGATGACGTCGATGCGCGCGAGGAGCGCCTGACCCGGGCCCGATAGCACCTGCAGCAGCTGCCACATGCTGTAGCCGAGCACCGCCACGAACAGGGCGGACAGGGCCAGGCCGATCAGGGCGGAGAGCACCAGGACCGGTGCCCACCAGCGGGGCGGGGTGTAGTCGAAGGACATCAGTCGTGCTCCGGTCCGCTGGTGGGGTCGTGTCGGCCATGGGGTGGGCCGGGTGGTCCTGTGCTGCGGTGGCCCGGCCCGAGGGTGTCGGGGAACCCGTGTGCCACGGCCGCCAGGTCTCCCGGTCCGCGGTCGGCGTGGGTCAGCCGGTGTCGCAGCATCGCCGTTGCCAGCCGCAGGCCGGTCGGGGTCAGGGCTCCGGTCAGTGCCACCGAGGCGAGCAGACCGGTCGTGAACGCCTCGTCCAGGCCGAAGGTCTCTACGATCTGGTCATCGGCGACGCTCGTGGGGTAGGAGGTCTCCCCGGTGCCGGCCGGGTCGGGCTGCCAGGTCAGCACCTGGTGCACCTGGCGCAGCACCAGGGTCGCGGCGTCGCCCATCCGGCGGCGGGTCGACGCGGACATGATCTGCCGGGTGGTGCCGGCCGGCATCCCGCTCAGCCGAGCCAGCCGGTGGTAGTCGCACAGCACCACGTCGGCCAGCCGCAGCAGCTCGCTTGCCCCGGTCCGGTCCTGCACCCCGCTCAGCCCGGGGTCCAGCACCACGACGCTGTGCGGATTGCGTTGCTTCACCGAGGCGAGCAGTCCGGCCAGGCGGTCGGGGGTGTGCCGGCCGGGTAGCTCCGCGAGGTACACGACGTGTGCGCCGGCGAGGTAGACCACGAGGTCGTCGTGGGCGGCAAGGAGATGATCTCCCACGGTCATGTTGGCCCCGGGGTAGGCCAACACGGCGTACCCGCCCGGGGAGGCCACGTACAGGGTGAAGCCCACCGGGTGACGCGGATGACGCAGGACAAAGTGGTGATCGATGCCTGCTGCCCGCATCCGGGCCACCGTGGCCGCCGCGACGGGACCAACGCCCAGGACGCCGACGAACCCGACGCTCAGGCCGAGCCGCAGCACGGTCAGCGCCTCGGCGATGCGGTACCCGGCACCGCCCGCCAGGATGCGGCTGTGACCGCCGCGCGCGAGCTCCATGAGGCTGGTCGCGGTGCTTCGCGCGAGCAGCCGGTGCGTGCCGGGCCGCATGACCCAGCCCTTCGCGTTGTCGCCGCGCCGCAGCAGGCCCTCCAACACTCGGTCCGCGACACAGTCGGTGCTGATCGTCCCTACGACGATGACCTGCGGCCCTCCGTCGCTGGGTGCCCTGACGTCGGCGGGTGGCCGGCGCGTTCCGGGAGCGCCCGGCGCGTTCATGCGACGCCTGCCGGTTGCGCCCGACCGGCGTCACCGTCCGCGCCCCGTGATGCGCCCGCCATGCTCAAAGCGACGGCGCGCACCATGGCCGGCTCGGCGCCCGCGTCGGGGGCTGCGGGTCGCCGACGGTGCTCGGCGTGGCCGACGCCGAAATGGCATCGGGATTGGCCATCGAAGTACTCCATCACCTGGGCGTAACCGCAGCGGGCACCGTCGAGCAGCAGGCCCACTTCCCGGGTCAGACGGCCGACCCGGTGCGGGCGGGGCGTCACCCGCAGCACCCGGGTGCCCCGGTGGACGGCGTCGGTGTAGGCGCCGAGATGGGCCGCGTCCACCGCCCACTGCTGGCGGGCCGCGAGGAACCGGTCGCCGAGCCCGGCCGCCCAGTGGTTGAGTACGGGCCGCGCCAGCCGCTCACCGACGGACGGGCCTTCGGTGGCGTCCGCGCGTGAACAGACCGACAGCAGGTGCGTGGCCTGGAACAGCTCCCCGGCGGTGGCCAGGTTGGGGCACAGGACCCCGCCGTCGAGCCAGCGTCGCCCGTCGATGCGCAGCGGCCGGCCGGCGAGGACGGGCAGCCACGAACTGGCCTTCAGCCACGCGTGGACATCGACATCGCCGCTCAACGCGACTGCGGCCGTGCACTGCTGGTCGACGTCGGTGACGGTGGCGAAGACCGGCACCGGATGCTGGCCGAGCTGTTCGGGTAGCAGCGGGAGGTGCCGGGTGAACAGCTCGTCGAGGAAGTCCATCCGCAGCAGCGGCCCGCGAAGCGCCTCGTGGGCGGGCCGCACCAGGTGCGCGGGAAGCAGGTCGTAGTAGGCGGACAGCGCATCCCACGTGCGGCCGGCGGCGAGGTAAGCGACGTTGATCGCGCCGGCGCTGGTCCCGACGATCGCGTCCGCGACCCGGGTGATGCCGAGGTCGTCGAGCGCGATGAGCATCGCCCCGGAGACCACTCCCCGCAGGCCGCCCCCCTCCACCGCGATGACCAGGAAGGCGTCATCGTCGCGGTTGCCGGCGAGCCGCCGCTCGATGACCGCCCGGGTGGACAACCCGTGCGGCACACCCGGACTGCGTCGCGCATCGGGGCCACCCACGATCTGATCCACTTCGGACATGAAGGGCGGTCGGATGGTGCCGGACGGCTGTCGTCGCGCGAGGCCGGCAGGCAGCGCAGAGGGGTGGTGCCGGGGTCGGCCAGCGTCGGTCATTCGTGGGGCTCCTGCTTTCCTTGCCGTGCAACGGATCAACCAGAACGGGCGCATGGGACCGGACGAGCGAAGGGCGTGGCGCCGCCGTCGCTGGGCGCGACGGCGAAGCGCCGGCCGTTGTGCGGTCCCGTGTTCGTGGCGTGCCCGTCGGGGCGCACCGGCCTGTTCCGGCGATCAGCCAACCGTCATCAGGTCGATGTCGGCCACACCTTGTCGATCGTGTTGACAATTGATTGACATCAGTCGGCGTTGACCACGGCGAACTCGGCCTGGCGCACTGGGCGATGTCGGTCCCCGTTTGTGGGAACCACGGGCAACGGTGGGCCGCAGGACCCACCGACTGCCGAAACTCGGTCGCCGCAACACGCGGCCAGCTCGCCGGGCACCCCGGTCCCGCATGCAGCGAGCGGTCTGCTCTGGCTGCGGTCCGATGACGCCGCGCCACGACCGACGCCGCCGCGGCGTCTGGTGCGGTGCGTCCACGAAGCTTGGTTGCGGAACCTGCCCCGCGAAACTGGGGCGCGGCCCGATCGGTGGCGGGTTCGTCGCACATTCGATTCATCACCGGCAGTCGCTCGGGTGGCAGGATCACGCCATGAGCGATTCCGACTCCGAGCAGGAACCCAGAGGGCTCTTTCCACACCGCGTCGCCCGCACCGATCAGTACCTTGCCACCGCCGCCGAGCGCCTCGACCGGCTCTTGGCTGACTACGCGAAGGCGGTCGCCGAGGACGGCCCTACCACCGCGGCGACGCACCTGAGCCTGGCCATGCGTCTCGGCTTCGACCACGTGGACCTTGCATGGATCGCCCTGGCCGCGATGCAGCGGCTGCACGCCCAGAAGGAGAAGGCCGACGATGAGGAGTCCCGGTAGCGGCATCGACCGGCGCAGCGATGACGCCGACACCACGCCGACAGGTGCGAGCGTCGGGGAGCACGGCGAACGCCGGGGATTGCGGGTCGGTGCCTGTCAGACCCCGGAGATCCTGGGCGACATCGGCTCGGCACTGGGGTGCATCGAGGGTTTCGCCCGGCAGGCCGATGAGTACGGTGTCGACCTGTTGGTGTTCCCCGAGTGCTTCGTACAGGGCTACCTCGTCGACCCGGCGCACATCCGTGACCATGCGTTCGACCTGCGCTCGGCGGCGTTCGCCTCGGTGCTGCGGCGGCTGCAACCCATCGCGCAGGCCCTCGTGATCGGCGTCATCGAGCAGCAGGCCGGCAGGTACTTCAACACCGCGGCCGTCGTCACCCAAGGCCGGCTGGTGGGCGTCTACCGCAAGACGCACCTGGTGCCCGGCGAATCGCTGTTCGCCCCCGGTGACACCTATCCCACGTTTACGGCTCGGGGCGTGAGGTTCGGCGTCAACATCTGCTATGACACCCAGTTCGCCGACGCTGCCGCGTCGGTGGCGGCCCAGGGCGCGCACCTACTGCTCGTCCCGGCGCAGAACATGATGCGCCGTGACACCGCGCACCGGTGGAAGGACGAGCACCACCGGATGCGGGCTGAACGGGCCCGCGAGACCGGCATGTGGCTGGTCTCGGCGGACGTCACCGGCGAACGCGACGATCGCATCGGCTACGGTCCCACCAGTGTCATCAACCCGCGGGGCGAGGTGGTGGCGCAGGTGCCCTTGATGACAACGGGCATCGTGGTCGCCGATATCCCCTGACCGGCACGGCCGGGCGGCGCCCCGTTTGCCGGGTAACCGCCGGCGCGGACGGTAACGAGGTCGGGTGTTGGCCAGCCCCGTGCGGGTCGTCGGGTCATGAACCCGGCTCGCTGGCCAGCGCGTTCTTCACCGGGTGCGGTGGCATGGTCAGGGCGTAGACGCCCCAGTGGTCGGCGTCGCCGGGTTCCAGTGGTGCGAGCAGGCCCTCGGCGACGAACGCCTGCAGCATCCGGCGCAGTGTGGCGGCGGTCCGGCCGAGCGTGAGGCGCATGTCGCGGACGGTGTGACGGTCGAGGTCCACGATCACGGTGCCGGGCCGGCGCGCAGCGGTAGCCAGGTAGTCGGTGAGCCGCCGGTAATGGCCCGAGGGCCACCGCAGGTACGTGCAGCCCTGCCACACCGCCGCGTAGGCGTCATCGCCGACGGGGTAGCCGAGCGGGACGGCGACCGCGCCCGCGATCTCCGTGTCCGCGACGACCACCTGCTCGGCCAGTGACTGCGCCGCACCGTGGGTGACGCGCACACATCGCCAGGTGCGGGCCTGGGCGTCGTGCTCGTACGGCATCACGAGCTGGGCGCGCAGCGGCAGGTAGAGCACCTGACCGGCACAATGGCCCGGACTCGGATCCGATGCCCTGCCGGGCCCGCAGGTGACATCGATGGGCGGTGCAGGCACGGCCGGCTACCTCCCCACCACGTGAACAGCCAGCGGGACGAACCGTGTCGCGCGGTCCGGGCCCGGCCGGGTGCGGGGCGGGTGTGGCGGATCGCGTGGATCGGCGACGGCAGACCGGGACGCGGGGGTGCAGGCCGCGGGAGCCGGGCGTCGCGTAGGTGCGCGCGGGCAGTCGTCGACGCGGCGGCTCGAGGTGGGTTCAGACCGGGGCCGAACTCGTCTCGGAGGACCAGGTCGAGCGGGGAGAGCGGTGTCGACAAGGGCGCCTCGGCCGTGTGTGCGTCGGTATCGGATAGCGGTGACGAGGGCTGAGCTGGTGAGCACGAGGCCGGGGCACCAGGAGCCGACGCGATAGATCCACACCGGGGCTTTCGGGGTGTTCTCGACCGGGTTCGCGATGGTGGCGGGGTCACGGCCTGAGGGGTCGCTGGTCGGGGCCGTCACGATCGCGGTCGCCATGTGAGCTCTATGTTCCCCGGTGACCATCCGGTTGTCGGCGTGATTCCTGTGTCGTGGGGCGGCCTGCCCACTGACGCTCACCTTCGGGCGCTTCGCGGTCACGCGCGGGCGTCGTCTCGCGCGTCGCGCGGTCGAGGTGTCGGCATGTCCGCATCAGTGCTGCACGCCTGTTCGCTGATTCGCTGTGCTTCGGCGCGGCCCTTCTCGCTGAGCTGCCATCGTCGTACCGACCAGCCGTCCCTGCCCACTTCCGCCGAACAGACCAGACCCGCCGCACGTAACGCGAACAGGTCGGGAAGGCGATGTTTGCCGTTGCCCGCCCATGCGAACCCTCGCCTGATTTGGGCGTTGACCGTCACGGTCATCGCGATCAACAGCCGGATCTGCGACTCGGTGAGCGTCAACACGGGCAGCTCGCGTGAGCCGAGCGGGGGCGGCGCCGGCCGGCGCCGAGCGCGAGTTCGCACCGCTCGGGGAATCGGGGGAACGTCCACCGTGACGCGTTCGCGGCCTTGCGGGCGAGCTGGTCCAGGTCGTCGACGGTGTAGCCGTGGCCCACCAACGCGCCGATGCTGTTCATCTGCGCCGTACGGCGGCAGGCGCTTCGCTCGTGGCCTGCGGCGTCGGGTGCGGTGATCGCAGCCCGATGCTGGGCGTCGCCCTGTTCGCTCATCTCGCCGTTCACGGTGTCTCTGACGCCTCTCGTCGGGTCGCGGGCCGTGGCTGGGTGTCGGCGCCCGGTCCGGCAACGCCGAGCAGGGTGTGCAGGCGGTGCCGGTGGCCGGGTTGGGACAACTCCTGAGTGGGGCAGCCCATGGCGACGCGGCCGTGGTGCAGCACGACGATGCGATCGCTGACGGCGGCGGCCAGGGCGAGGTTCTGCTCGGCGACGAGCACGGCGAGGCCGCCGTCGGTCAGGTCGGCGAGGATGGCGCAGAGTTGGTCGATCACCGCGGGTGCGAGTCCTTCGGACGGTTCGTCGAGGACGAGAAGCCGCGGGTTGGTGAGCAGGGCACGGGCCAGGGCGAGCATCTGCTGTTCGCCACCGGACAGCCGGCGGGCCTGGTGACTGGTGCGGGCGGCCAGGGCGGGCAACAGCGCAAGAACCCGCTCGATGGTCCACACGCCGCCCGGCGTGGCACGCGACGCGCTGCGGTCGGGGGCGGGGGCGCAGGTGAGGTGTTCGGCGACGGTGAGCGTGGGAAACAGTCGGCGGCCCTGAGGGACGATCGCAAGGCCGGCGCGGGCGAGGTGGTGGGGTTGCCGGCGGATCTGCGGATGGCCTGCCAGTTCGACCCGGCCACCGCGGGCGGGCAGTAGTCCTGCGATGGTGTTGAGCAGGGTGGTCTTGCCCGCGCCGTTGCGGCCGAGGACGGCGACCGCCTCACCTTGATGGACCTCGAGGTCGACGCCGTCGAGCACCGGTGCGCCGTGGTAGCCGGCGCGCAGCTCGCGTGCCTGGAGCAGGACCGGCCCGATCGCCGTGCCGCGTCGTGCGGCGGCGGGGCGGTCGGTGGTGGAGAGGTAGGCGGCGCGGACCCGGGAGTCGGCGCGGATCTGGTCCGGAGTGCCGGTGGCCAGGTGTTGGCCGTGGTGCAGCACGGTGACGGTGTGCGAGAGGTTCCAGATCAGGTCGAGGTTGTGGTCGACGAGCAGCACGGTCACGTCGTCGGGCAGGGCGGTGATGAGGCTGGTGAGGCGGGTGATCTCGTCGGGGTCCAGGCCGGCGGAGGGTTCGTCGAGCAGCAGCAGCCGGGGCCGGGTGGCTAGGGCCATGGCGAGTTCCAGGTGTCGCTGTAGCCCGTAGGGCAGCTGTCCGGCCGGGGTGGTGGCGCGGTTGGCCAGTCCGGCGTTGTCGACCAGCTCGGCGACCCGGGTGTGCAGGGTGCGGCGGCTGAACAGCATGGCCCGGGCGGCGCGGTCGGTGCGGTGGGTCAGGGCGAGGGCGAGATTGGCGGCTACGGTGAGCCGGCCGCAGATGGCCGGGTGCTGCCAGGTCCGGCCGATCCCGTGCCGCGCCCGTGCCGGGGCGGAAAGTCGGGTGATGTCACGGCCGGCGAGGCAGATGCGGCCCTCGGTGGGCCGCAGCGTCCCGGCGACGAGGTTGAGCAGGGTCGTCTTGCCGGCGCCGTTGGGGCCGATGACGGCGTGCCGGGTGCCGGCGGTGACATCGATGCTGACGGGGTGCAGGGCGGTGAGCCCACCGAATCGGCGGCTGACCCCGTCCAGGTGCAGCAGGGTGGTCATGCGCGCCTCCGGGCGGTCCAGGTGCGCAGCCGGGCCGTGATGGGCCGACGGTAGGCAGTCAGCAAGAATGCGAGTCCGACCAGGGCGAGTGCGTGGCCGCCGGTTTCGGCGCCGATCAGGTCGCGGACGACGACGATGAGGACCGCTCCGGCCACGGCCCCGCGCATGGTGCCGACGCCGATCGCCGCGGCGAGCAGGGCCAGCGCGGACATGTCGAGGTGCATGTCCGCCGGCGAGACGTGGCGGTTGGCCGCGATGAGCAGCGCCCCGGCGCCGCCCGCCACGGCCCCGGCGGCGGTCCACCCGGCGAACAACGATCGGGTGACGTGGTGGCCGAGCGCACCGAGCCGGGGCTCGTGGTCGGCAGCGCCGCGCAGCACCAGGGCCAACCGGGTGCGAAGCAGCACCGCCACGGCGGCGGCGAGGATCAGGAAGCAGCCCAGCAGATACAGGTAGATGTAGCCCTCGGCGCGCAGCGGTGCGGTGCCGGGCCAGATGGTGACCGGTGGGGCGTGCAGGCCGTCGTCCCCGCCGGTCACGGTGGCCCATTTGCTGGCCACGGTGCGGGCAAGCTCACCGACGGCGAAGGTAACCATGAGGAACGCGGTGCCCCGGCTGCGCAGCACGAAGGGGGCGGTCACCGCGGCAGCGGCGGCTCCCACGGCGGCAGCGACGACGAGCTGAGCCGGCCCGCTACTGAGGCCGGCGTTGGCCAGCAGCGCGGCGGTGTAGGCGCCGACGCCAAGATAGGCGGCCTGACCCATGGTCGGCAGACCCGCGAGGCCGGTCACGATCTGCGCGCTCATGGCGAGCGTGGCCAGTACCAGCGCGGTGGAGGCGATGGAGACGGTGTAGGAGTCGACGACGGCCGGCAAGGCGACGGCGGCGACCAGGGCGGCGGCGAGCAGGGCGGCGCCGCGAGCCGTGGACGTGGCCGAGACGCGCTGCGCCGGGGTATCGGTGATCGGCGGATCGGCCACCGTGGTGGGCGTCATGCGTGTGCCGCCGGCTGGGCGCGGTTGCGGATGGTCAGGACGATGAGCAGGACACCGAGCAGCGCGAACGGCGCCGCGGTGGGGGCGGCGATCACCCCGACGGTCTGTACCTGGCCGACGAGCAGGGCGGCGATGAGGGCCCCGGGGATCGAGCCGGCACCGCCGATGATGACGATGATCAGGGACAGCACGAGCACCGTGGTGTCCACACCCGGTGCGGGTCCGAGCAGCGGCGCCCCGAGAACCCCGGCGGTAACGGCGAGGGCTCCGCCCGCGGCCATGGCGAGGGTCTGGACCCTGCGCGTGTTGATGCCGGTGGCGGCGGCCATGGCCGGGTCCGCGACGGTGGCGCGCAGCAGGACCCCGTGGCGACTGCGGGTGATGCTCAGGTGCAGGACGACGGCGAGCAGCGCCGCGACGATGATGAATCCCAGCCGATAGGTCGGGTAGCCGTGCCGGCCGAGGGTCACGGTGCCGGCGAGTAGATCGGGTGGGTTGACATGCAGCGGCGCGCCGCCGAAGCCGCTGGTGTAGGCATCGGCGGCCACGAAGGAGACTCCGAGGGTGGCCAGTGCCTGCTCGAGGTGTCCGTGCCCCACGAGGGGCCGCATGGCCAGGCCAAGGGCTACGCCGCCGCCGGCGCCGAGGATGGCGCCGGCGGCGGTCGCCGCGGCCAGATCGAGCAGTCCGCTGCCGCCGAGCAGGTACCCCACGTAGGCACCGCCGAGGAAGAGGCTGCCGTGGGCGAGGTTGAGGACGTCCATCACGCCGAAGATCAGCATGAGGCCGGCGCCGACGACGAACATCAGCAGGCCGAACGCCACCCCGTCCAACGCAGTCACCGCATAGGTCACACCCATCGGGCACCCCGCCTGCCGCCCGTCGGGTGCGGGATGGGGGTGATGCCGGCGGCATCGGCCCAGGCCGGCGGGGAAGTGATGCCGCCGGCATCACGGCACGGCGCATCCATCGGTGTCGTGGGTGGCTGGCGCTCGTCCGGGTATGGCATGGCCGTCCTCAACCTGTGGGAGCCGTCGGATGCTACTTCTGGGCCCGGCGGCCCACGCTGGTGAACATCCAGTAGCAGTAGGCGAGCGTGTCCGGGTTGTGCATCGCTTCTGCCAGCCGGTCAAGCTGTTCGGTGGTGACGCCACGCGCGAGCAACGCGTCGCGCATCTGATGCGAGTTAGACAGGTGCAGCAGGCATCCGGGCTCGCCGCCTGCCCACAGCCGGCTGTGGACGACGGTTTCGACGTCTTGCAGGCCGGCCGCGACCATCGCGACGGGGGAACGTCGGGCCCAGCCGAGGTCGGCGCCGTGCGCTTCCAACTCGGCGAGCAGTCCGGCCTGGAACGCGTCGAACGCCTCCCCGGCGGCCTCGGTGGGTGCGTGCACCATCCAGTCGCGGCGGGTGCCGTCCCAGTCGGACACGACCAGCAACCCGCCCGGCTTGAGCGCGGCGATCAGGCGGGTGAGGACGAGGTCCCGCTCGGCGATGTGCAGCATCACCAGGCGGGTGTGGATGAGGTCGTAGTGCCCTTCGGGCAGGTCGCAGGTACGCACATCGTCGGCGCGGACGGTGATGTTGTCGGCCGGTACGACGTTGTGCGGGTCAAGGTCGAGGGCGGTGACGTTTCCGGTCGGCCCGACCCGTTCGGCCATCCAGTGGGTGATGGTGCCTTGGCCGGGGCCGAGGTCCAGGCACCGCCAGCCCTGGGCGATGCCGGTGTCGGCGAGCACCTGGGTGGTGTGCCCGTCGAGGATCTCGGCGAGCAGCCGCAGTTGCGATCCCCGCTCGTAGGCGTTGCTGAACGCGTACTGCGACGCCTCGTCGTTCGTGACGGTGGTGCTCATTGGTGTCTCCTTCGCTTGAGGGGCTATTCGCCGGGAGTGGTCAGGGTTTGAATGGGGACGTTGGCGCGTGCCGCGCGGCCGTCGGCGTGGACCTGGCGCAGGTACCACGGCTGGATCGGCGTGTGCTCGGTGCCGAACCGCCAGTCGTCTGGAGGGCTGGGGATCGCGCCGAGCCAGCCGATCGCCGCGATGATCGACGCGGAGGTGGGATGGGGCCCGGCGGCGGCGAACACAAAGGTGGTGTATTCGTCGAGGATCTCGGCGAACAGCCCCATTTGCGATCCCCGCTCGTCGGCCTGCGAGCCCTCCTCATGCGGATCGGTGGTGCTCACGCGTGTCTCCACTGCTGAGGGGCTACTTGCCGAGAGTGGTCAGGGTTTGAATGAGGACGTTGGCTCGGCCGCGGCCGTCGGCGCGGACCTGGCGCAGGTACCACGGCTGGATCGGCGAGTGCTCGGTGCCGAACCGCCAGTCGCCCCGGGGGCTGGGGATCGCGCCGAGCTTGCCGATCGCCGCGTTGATCGACGCGGAGGTGGGATTGGGCCCGGCGGCGGCGATGGCCTGGTCGAGCAGAAGCGCCGCGTCGTACGCGGTGACGTTGTAAAGGTCCGGAACAGTGGTGTACGCCTTCTGGAACTCCGTGGCGAACGCGCGGTTGGCGGGGTTGTCCAGGTCGGGCGCGTAGTTCAAGGACGAGAAGATCCCGTCGGCGGCGGCGCCTTGTCCGGTCAGCACCGCACCTTCGGTGGTGAACCCAGCCGCGTACAGCGGCAGTTTCAGGCCGGACTGGCTGTACTGCGTCACGAAGTCCACAGCGTTCTTCCCGCCGAAGAACGCGAACACTGCTTTGGCGTCGGTGGCCGCGACGGCGTTGAGGTACGGCAGGAAGTTCGTCGTGGTCGGGAACGGTGTGAAGAGGGCCTTGTCGTCCGGGTTGGCGAGCTTGCCGCCGCCGGCCTTGTACGCGTCGACGAACCCGCCGACCTGATCCCAGCCACCTTTGTAGTCGGGTCCGATGGCGTACACCGAGCCTTTCACATTGGTCCGGATGTAGTCGGCGATGGCGCTTCCGGCGTCACGGTTCTGCCAGCTCGTGTGCCAGGTGTAGGTGAGGTCCTTCAAGTCGTCGGGCCGGCCACCGGTGGCCACGTAGGGGATCTTCTTCTCGGTGATCACCGGGTAGATCGCCGCGACCGCGTCGGAGCTGATCGTGCCGACCACGATGTCGACGCGGTCCTGCTCGACCAGCTTCTTGATCCCGGTCCGGGCGGCCTGCTTGCCGTCTGCCTCGTCGACGACCGTGGTCTTGATCTCGTGGCCGCCGAGCTTGCCGCCGTGGGTGTCCAGGTACAGCTGCCATCCGCGCGAGAAGTCGTCGCCGACGGTCTTGTAGACGCCCGACTGCGGCCACACCAGGCCGATGTGGATCGGTCCTCCGGCTGCGGCCTGGTCGTCGTCGGCCAGACTCGATCCGGTGCAGCCGCTCACGGCGAGCAATGCCACCGTCGTGAGCACTGCCATGGGCCGTCGCCATGTTCGTTGTCGGGTCACGGTTCTCCTCGCTTCGTTGCTGGGGATGGGAATGCCGGCGCCGGTCGGCGCTGGTCAAGCACGTGTTCGACCAGGGCGATCAAGGTGTGGCGAACCTGCTGGCGGTCGCGGGCGTCGCAGGTCAGCAGCGGCACGTGCTCGGGTATGCACAGCGCTTGGCGCACCTCGTCCAGGTCGTAGGCCGGGGCGCCGTCGAACGTGTTGAGCGCGACCGCGTAGGGCACGCTCCGGTTGTCGGCGAAGTCGATGGGGCCGAAGGAATCAGCCAATCGGCGGGTGTCGGCGAGGACGACCGCGCCGATGGCGCCGCGGAACAGCTCGTCCCACATGAACCAGAACCGGTCCTGGCCCGGGGTGCCGAACAGGTAGAGGATCAGCGTGGAATCGATGGTGATCCGGCCGAAGTCCATCGCCACGGTGGTGGTGGTCTTGCGTGGAACGAGGTCGGTGTCGTCGACCGCCGCGCTGGGCGCGGTCATGATCTCCTCGGTCCGCAGCGGGGTGATCTCGCTGATCGCGCCGACGAAGGTGGTCTTGCCGACCCCGAACCCTCCGGCCACGATGATCTTCGCGGACGTCACTCGCTGGGTGCCGCCGTTGGTGGTGACGCCGGCGGCATCACCACCAACGGCGGTGTGAGATGGCGTGATCATGCCGGCTGCGGCTGCCGCGGTTCGGGGGTGAGGGCGGCGCCGCTGCGGTCGATGAGGGTGGCCATCTCGTAACTGACCTGACCGAGGTCGCAGTCCTTCGCGGCCAGGACGGTCAGGCTCGATCCGTCGCCGATCGCCATGATGATCAGGAAGCCGCCTGCCATCTCGGTGACGTTCTGTTCCACCATGCCGCCGTTCATGATCTGCGACGCGCCGGTGGTGAGTGAGGCGATCCCCGAGGTGAACGCGGAGAGCTTGTCGGCGTGATCGCGGGGCAGCTGCCGGCTGGATGCGATCAGCAGCCCGTCCGAGGCGACCGCCAACGCGTGGCCGATGCCGGGTACCTGGTGGCAGAGCTGGTCGAGCAGGTAACCCCAGTTGCGTGTGGCTGTCATCGTGCGTTGCCCTTCGATGTCGAGTGGACAGTTCGCCGGCCAGCGAGGCCGAGCCCGTGTTGGAATGCCGTCATCTGCCGGCGAACCTTCTCCGGCGCCCGCTGCATCGGGACCGGTGGCTGTGCCGCCGGTGCGGCCTGGGGGATGACCCGTTGGCCGGGTCGACGTACCGGAAGCCCTGACCGGGTGGTTTCGATCGGTTCGGCTGGGACGACGACGGTCGGGTGCTGGCCGGCAGAGATGGCAACCAGCTCCCGTGTGGCTTCAGCCACCGGGTGGGCGTCGAGCCCGGCCGACGGTTGGAACCAGGATCGGTCACTCCACACCTGCTCGAAGATCAACGGCTCGACGGTGGCGGTCGCCGGTCCGTGGCCGACCGGCAATGAGTGACCGGCTGGCCGTGCGTGACCGACCGGCAGCGGCCAGGGGGGCGGCTGGTTCGCTGCGGGCAGGGCGGGCATCGGCATCGGCATCGGCTCATTCGTCAGTGCTCTGGTCAGCTCCGCTACCGCCGCGTCCAGGTTGTGCAGGAACAGCGATCCGGGCACCGTCAAGTCGACGATGGTTCCCTGCTGCGCGGTGGTACGGAACTCGACCTTGATGCCGTTCCTGTCGGCGATGGCACCGACGACGGGCAGACCCATCTGCTGGGTGGCCCGCTGATCGAGCCGGCGTGGGTTGGCCACACGGTCTCGGGCGGCCTGGAGTTGGGCGTCGGTCATGCCGGTGCCCTCGTCGCGGATCTGGATGTGCAACAGGTCGCCGACGTGGCGTGCGTCCACCAGCACCGGGGTGTCTGGCGGGGAGAACCGGGTGGCGTTGTCGAGCAGCTCGGCGAGAAGGTGGATCAGCTCGTCGGCGACGGCGCCGTTGATGTGGACACGTTCGTCGACGTCGCTGGTGTGGACTCGGGTGTAGTCGTCGATCTCCTGGCCGGCGGCGCGGATCAGATCGACCAGCGGTATCGCGCCGTCGCGGGGGCGTCCGCCCTGTCCGCCTGCGAGGATCTGCAGGTTGGCGATGAGCCGGCGGATCAGGGTGGCGATGTGGTCCAAATCGAATAGCTTCTTGAGTCGTTTCGGGTCCTGTTCGTCCCGCTCCAGTCCATCGAGGCTGACCATCATTGCGTCCGCGCGCTGTTGCAGCCGCCAGGACAGAGACACCAGGATCTTGCCGACTGCGGCCCGCAGCGCTGCCTGTTCTCCGGCGATCCGGACGGCGGAGGCGGTGATGGTGTTGAACGCTTCGGCGACCTGGCCCACCTCGTCGTCGCCATCGACGGGGATCGGTTCGGCCGCCGCCGCGACCAGCCGTTCGATGGTGGCGGGATCGGCGTTGTCCACGTCCAGGTCCCGGACCATGCTCGGCAGCCGGTTCGTGGCCACGTCCAGCGCACCGGCCTGGAGCCGGGACAGCGACCCGGCGAGCGACCTGGCCACCCACCAGCCGACCACCAGCACGATCAGCAGCAGCACGGCGAGGATGCTCGATGATGTGACGATGGAGCGCCGCTCGGCATCGCGTTCGGCGGTGACCTGGGCCAGGAGGGTGCTGTCGAGGTCGGCCTCGACGGCGTGCATGAGGCTGATGCGGGCGCCTACGGCGGTCGCCCAGCCTCGGGCGTCGGTGCCGAGATCCAGGGTCGTACCGGGCTGGGTTCGGGTGACCAGGCTTTGCAGGCGCTCGGCCGCGAGGATCTGCTTGCCGCCGCCGATCCGGCTGTTCAGAAGACCGCGCCAGGTCGGAGCGCCGAGGTCGGTGAAGGTCTGCAACGCCTCGGTCAACCCGGCGTTGGCGGCGACGATCTCCTGTTGTCCGGCGGGTGTCAGCCGGCCGCCGTCCATCGCCCGCACCGCAGCGACCTGGAGTTGGCTCAGCGACTCGATGCCCTGCGAGAGGGCGGCCACTGATCGCAGACCGCTGGCGCTGGTGGAGGAGACGCCGATCTGGCCGAGGGCCTGCCGGTAGGTGATCAGGTCGGCGACGATCGAGCGGTATCTGAAGGCGATCACGCTGAGTACCGCGTCTGGAGCCGTGGTCACCTTCTGCCGTAGCGCCGGCAGCCCGGTCAGTTCGTCGGCGATGCGTTGGACCATCGGGGCCAAGTTGCGCGGCAACCGGGTCCGTGACCGTTCGGCCCCAAACGTCTCGGCTGCCGCGTCCGTGGCGGCGGCCGTGCGCTGGTAGTCGGTCAGGGCGTTGGCGGTGCTCGCCTCGGCGAACACCAGCGCGGCTGCGGCGCGTTCGCCTTGCAGGGCTACGACCAGTCGGGCGCTGGTTCCGCCGAGGGCGACCAGTTCGCGTGCCTGCCCGGTGTCTGCTGCACGTCCGGCGGCCGACATGACGTTCAGGCCGGTCAGCGCCATGATGGCGAGCACCGGCAACGCCAGGATGATGGCCAGCTTGGTGCGAATGCGTCGGCGGCGAAGCCACCGGCGGCGCGTCGAGGCGGGCTGGGTGTGGGCGTTCATGGGCGTCCCGCTCGGGTTGAGGCGGGCACATAGCCGGCTGGCTGGTGGCCGCGATTGCCGGTCGGGTTTGACACACCGATGCGGCCGACGCCGGTGTTCATCCACCCCGTGTCGAAGCCGGGATCCGACGACTGGTCGGGCCGCCACGTCGCTGGGGATATTCGGCCGGGATCGACGAGACCGAACCCGTCGACGATGCGCTCGGCGGGCTCGGCATGGCGTGGAACCATCGCGGTGGCGACGTGGAGTCGGTCGGTCGGGGATGCGCCCCACGTTTCGTCAGTCACCGGTGGCCTCCGTCCAAGCGGTTCTGCGATGAGGTGTCGCCCCGGGTGTGACGCCGCCGGCACCACGGAGCAATGGAGCGACAAAGCTGAGAGCGTCGATCCGTGCCGTCCAGCGGTGCGACCAGCCGGCCGCACTAGCGGTGATGAGCCGGTCGGCGATTCGACGGGGATGGCACGGATAGCCGCGCTGCGGCATGCAGTGCTGGTTACGGCACCTGGTGGAGTCGCTGGGATCGGCCTGGTGTAACTCCGCGAGGCCCTGGCCCCAGAGCAGAAGCTCATGGTCCTTTGTGGACACTCTGGACACTGTCGCGGGCCCTGGGGCGGCGAGGATCACGGCAGCTTGCCCGTTCCAGCCCCGCCGGACACGAGGGCCTGCAGCTGCGGCCACCGGCGGAGCCGGGTGGCGTGCCGCAAGAACTTCCCGTCGTCGAACGGCCTGGCCACCTCTGCGGCGGCACTCAGGATCAACGGTGCGGCTGCTTGCTCGAACACGGCGGGCAGCTCGGTGGGTCGGACGGGACTGCTCGTGGCCGGCGTTGTGGCACGGGAGAGCGTGAGGCAGTCGATCGGGTACGCAGCCAGCACCGTCTCCGCCTCGCCCGGCCAGCGGGGCGCTGCACCGCTGTTGACGTCGCAGCACACCAAGCGCGCCTTGCGGATATCTCTGGAGGCGTAGCCGCCCAAGGCACGGGAACGTCGCTCACCCGCCTGAGCCGGTAGATCGGCGCCGCTGCGGGTCGCCGCGATACCGATCAGCGGCACCGCCGGCCGGCCGCCCGGTGGGGTGCCGATGCGAGGGCCGAACGGAGGCGAGGCCGCCGATTGGCGTCTCACGCCACCGAGGGGAGCAGCACGCTCAACCTGGATCACTACACCTCCTCTAGGACGGTTGACGCCTCGGCAACGTCGTGGCTGTTGGCTGTCTCACCCGGGAAACACCGAACGGTGAACAGAGGTCGACGCGCCGACTGAACGTCTTACACTCAAATCGACCAGGGGTGATGTCGGCCATAGGGAACGCGACGCTCCGACAATTCATTGACATCACTGTGGGTTACGCAGTTCGGCGAGCTGGCCTCGCGCAATCGGAGGCGCGGCGCAATTGGCTGCAGCCTGCTGGAAAGGGCCGAGGGGGTGCCGTCACGCACGGTAGTGAGAGCTCAATTCGCGGGCGGGAGGGTCCTTGCGGTTCCGGCGTCAGAGGGCTGACCCGTGCGCCCTCGATACGGTGTCGCTGAGCAAGACCGGCCTACCGTGCTGAGGCCGCGCGCTCGTCAGGCCGCTGCGGCGCCTGACCGTGTCGCTTCGTGCTGCGAGAGCCAGGTGTCGGCCGCCAATGCCGGCGGGCACGGCCACGACAGCCCACACCCAGCGGCGAGGCAATGAGGTCGGGCGATGGTCAGCGGAGGCCACTGAATTCCGCACTCGACCCAGGCGCGATCGGGTTGATGATCGTTCCAGTTCTGTACTGCCTCGTGGTAGGTCAGCCTGCGCTCGTCGCGCGGCGCCGAACTCGCATCAGTCATTGCGTACTCCGTGAAGGTTCCGTGCCGCGGCTGGCGCTCTGTTTGCGGTGGGCTGCCCCGTCCGTGTGTGCGCCACGTTTCCCAAGGGGAACCCGCGTCGCGCGGTGTCGGCGAGGGGTCGACAACACCGTTGACAAATCTCCGACAGACCGAGCCCGGCGCCAGGCGCCGCGTGGGCGGGGCGACGGCCGGACAGGTGCTCGCTGGGCGACTCGGCCGGGTCACGGCGTGGATCGGCCCGGCGCTGGTACCGCTCAGAAGGTCGAGGCCAAGTGTCAGGTCGACCACACCCGCAGCCTGTCGACGGGCTCTCGGCGCGCGGCGTCGTCCTGCGGGTTCCGGGTTCACCAGGACGGGTCAGGCGTACTCCGGTCGGCTGGACTTCAGGGGCGCCGACGGTCGATACGCCTCTCGATGAGATCGAGCACGCGGGCGTCTTCCTCGAAGTCGAGCAACACGTCGGGATCGAGGATCCAGCCCCGCAGCAGGGCCTGTCCTCAGGGGTTGGTCAGGTCGCTCGGCGGGCCGGCGCGGTGCGTCGCACGAGCCTTCGAGTCACTCGTTCGGGCTGCCCTCGACCGCGCTCGGCAGCCCGGTGGAGTGCGGCAAGCGCCCGTTGCGCCGGGTTCTGTGCGGTTCGATGGTCGGTGACTGCCCGGTACACTGCCGTTTGCGCGTTTACCGGAAAGACCATTCGGGACGGCGGCTTACATGATCACCCCTGAGGACCTCGCTGACGCCAGGCTCGCCCTCGGTCAACGGCTTGCGGCGTTGCGCCATGCTGCGGGACTGAACCAGGTGGACCTTGCGCGGCAGGTTGTAACCTCGCGCAGCACGGTCGCCAACGTGGAACGGGGCCGCCAGTCCGGCACCCGGGACTTCTGGACGCGGTGCGAGGGCATCGTGCGTGCGGACGGCGTGCTGCTCGACGGGTACGAGCGAGTCCGGATCCTGCAGCGGCGCCATGACCGGGAGTCCGGCTACCTGCAGCCCGACGGTGGTGCCGCCAGCTCGGGGCCGGAATCTGTGCAGGCCGGGCCGGACCTCGTCGCCGCGACGTCGGCGAGCGGTGGGATACCGGGTGCCGGATCGGCGAGGCCCGGTGCGGGCGTGCGATCCAGCGGTCCGGTCACCATCGGGGACGCGGTTCGTCGGCAGATCCCGGCGCTGCGGTGTGTGCTGGATGCCCACGACGTGCCGCAGGACGGCCCGGTCCGCGCGATTCCGGTGTTGCGCGAGGACGTCGCGGCGCTCGTGCGGATGCGGCTGCAGTCGCGCTACGGGCGGCTCGCCGTCCGGCTTGCGGACCTGCTGCCGGAGTTGCACCGGGCGCTGGACTCGACCGTCGGGCAGCGTAGGACCATGGTGGCCGATCTGCTCGTGCAGGCGTACCGGGCCGCGGACGCGGTGGCGGACAAGTTCGGCTACTACGACCTGTCGGCGCGCATCATCGGCCTGATGCTGGACGCAGCGACCGAGTCCGGCGACGAGCTGGCCATCGCCGCTGCCGCCTACGTGCGGGCGGAGACGTTTTTCGCCAACGGGCAGCACGAGGTCGGACGCCGCATGCTGGAACGGGCCTCGCTGCGGGTCATGCCCGAAGCCGGGGCCGGCGCGGCGGCGGCGTACGGCGCCTTGCACATGCGCGCCGCGGTCCTCGCCGCGCGGGCCGGCACGCTCGCGAAAGCCAACGATCATCTGCTGGAGGCCGGCTGCTGGGCGCATGGCCTGCCCGACGGCGTTTATGCCGGCACGGTGTTCGGCCCGGCGTCGGTACGCATCCACGAGGTCGCCCTGGCCGTCGACGGCGGCAATCCCGACGCCGCGCTCACCGTCGCGGCGCGGTGGCAACCACCCACCGACCTGCCCGCTGAACGCCGGTCGCACTTCTACATCGACCTCTCCCGAGCATGCGCGATGGTCGAGTCGCCGGAGCGGGCCCGGGACGCGCTGTGGACCGCGCGGGCGATCGCCCCCGAGCACGTGCATGATCACCCGCAGGTGCGCGAAACCCTCGACGGGCTGACCCGCGGCCGGCTCGGCCAGGACCCGCGGGTGCGGCAGTTGCGGCAGTGGATCGGCGCGGGCGCCGGCGTCAACTCACCGGTGCCGGCCGCAGCAGGTCGGGCAGTTCCGTCAACGAGCTGATCACGCCGAACGCGTTCGCGGTCGTGACCGGGTCGTCGGCCCAGAGGTGACCCCAGGGGCCGCGTCGGATCAGCACCGGCTGCAGGCCGGCGGCCCGTGCGGCCACGATGTCGTAGTCGCGGTGGTCGCCGACATAGGCAATCTCCTGCGCGTGGCCGGGCGCCCAGGCGGTGACCCGTTCGAAGAACAGCCGGTCGGGTTTGGCCACCTGCCACTCGCCCGACGTGGCGATCTCGTGGACCGGCAGGTCGAGCTGCCGCAGCAGCGACGCCGCGCGGACGGTCTGGTTGCCGGCCAGGCCGACCCACAGACCGCGTGTCCGCAGCTCGGCCAGGGCAGGCCGCACATCCGGATAGAGATCGTCCTGGCTGATCTGTTCCCCGACGCCGGACGCCTCCCGGCGCCCGCGTTCGGTCTCCATGTCGAAACCGGGCCGGAAGTACTGAAACGTCTCCGCGTTGTTGCGGCCTTGGGCCACCACGATGCCGAGCAGCGCCGAGAAAGTGTGCCTTGGCACCCCGATCCAGTCGGCCCACGCCGCGAACTCGCGCGTGTCGTCGAGAATCGTCTCACCGATATCGAACACCACAGACCGGAACATCGCCGCCTCGTCCCACTGAGCCCGTCACCTGCTCGCAAGACGGTAACGGGATTTGTCGTCCGACGGCGAGGCGGGCAGACCGGACCGGCGCCCAACCGGACGCGGGCGGGGGCAGCCGAGTTCGTAGCCGCCGCATCCACCTCGAGCCATTGCCCGCCGCGCAACCGCGCCGGGGCGCGTCGGCCGGGCAGGAAGGATCGGCGCAGGCCGGCGATCTGTTCGGTCCGAGGATCACACCCGCAGGCAGTCGAGGATCGCGGTGACGATGTGGTCCGGGTCCTTGCCGCAGCAGTCGATCACGTACTGCGGCCAGTCCTCGGTGGTCAGGAACTCGCGTGCCTCGCGGTACAGCTTCAATTCCCGGTGCGGGCCACCGAGAACCTCCAACCGGTTGCGTGACGTGCGCTGCTGGAGTCTGCCGGCCATCACCTCCGGATCGTCCTCGAGGTAGATGCTTGTGGCGGGCAGGACGTACTGGTTGTAGGCCCAGACCTCGTCCAGGTCGATCCCGTCCAGGCGCTGCAGGACCAGCGACGACTGGACATATCGGTCGGTGACCACATGGTGGCCCTTGTCCAGCTCGGCGATGATCTCCGTCTCCACGTGAGCGGCGCGGTCCGCGGCCACAGCGAGCGCGAGCGGTCGGCCCTGCAGCACGGCATCAGACGCGCGCAGCAGCCGTCCGAGCGGACCGTGGGTGGGTTCGCTGGTCAGGTGAACGTGCCGTCCGGTGCGCTTGCCCAGGCGAGTGGCCAGCAGGCCCGCGACCGTGGTCTTACCGACCCCGTGCGGCCCTTCGACCGCGATGAACAGACTAGTCATGATCGAGCTGCGGCGACGTTCAGCAGCCACGCAGGCACCTGCCGCGCGCCGCGGACGGCGGCCACCGGCCGCAGCCGGGTGCCGGCCCTCGCGAACCGGTCACCGCTGCAGCTGTCGACGATCATCGGCTGGGACACCAGGTACTCCTTGCCGGCCCATAGCGGGTCGTGTTGGCGATGGCGAGATCGCAATGCCATCTCGGCGGATACGACGGCCGAGATGGCGAAATCGCGCCGACCAGGACCCTCAGACGCCGAGGTTCTCGAACGGGAACACCACCGAGTTAAGGTCACCGGCCCGGATGTCGGATAGCCACCACGTGCAGGACTGACAATTCCCTGACAACACCGCTGGCCGCCCCGAGGCGCCTGAGGTCCACAGGGTTCGGCCGCATCGCACTCCCCTTGGAATCTCCTGGGCAACGCGTCCGGGCGCGGAGCCGGCGGAGGTCGGCGTCGTGCCCGTCGGCGACGTGCGGTCCGGCCGACCGTGAGCATCCACGCACCGGCCAGGGCGATGCGCCGGGAACGGCCGGCGAGCCGCCACCGGCGTGCCCGAGCGCGCAACACCTCGCTGGACGACGCCGGCGCCTATCTGGCTCAGGCGATGCCGATCCGTGAGGCGAGATCGCGTAGGCCGGGCAGGCTGGTGCTGCTGGACAGCAGGTGCTGGGTGAGCTGTTGTGCCCACGGCCGGTGCTGGACTTCCTCGGGTACGTCCCGCTCGGCGGCGCGCAGCGCATCGAAGGCGCCAGCGGGCCGGCCGCGGCCGTGCAGGGCGAGGGCGGTGTCTTCCCAATATCGGGCGCGTCGTTCCGGGGCAATGATGCGGCGTGGATCGACCTTGCGGGCGTAGTCGACGGCGGTGCCGTAGTCGCCGAGCACGCGGGCGACGCTGATCCGGTAGACCGCGACTTCGGTGCTGTTGAAACGGTCACCCAGGCCGGCGGCACGGGCCGGCGTTTCGGCCTCGCCGAGCAGGGTCCATGCGGCGTCTCGGTCATTGCGGATCGCCGCCGTATAAGAGGCCACCGCGAGCAGTTGCCCATACAGGGCGTGGTGGTCCGGGTCGGGCAGCGCCGTGGTGATGCGCAGCTGTTCGGCGGCATCGAGTACGAGCCGCTGAGCGGCGTCGCCATGATCGGTGCGTCGCAGCGCGGTGGCGGCGAGCCGGTGGCTCTCCGCCAGGACGAGAGGGTCGGTGCCGGCGGTGGCGGCCTGCACTGCACGGTTGGCGGTCGCGCGCGCCGTTCCGTTGTCGTGCATTTTGATCGATAGCTGGCTGGCGACGCCGTACGCCTGAGCGAGCCGGCTTGCCGCGGCGGCCTGGTCGTCGGCACCGGCGACGGCCCGGCTGGCGACGGCGTGGGCGAGCAGGTTCGGCAGTCGGCGGGCGAGCCGGGTATAGCGGGCGGCCCGGTAGTCGGCGCGGGCAGCGGTGATCTGCGCAGCCAGCTGGCTCGCCGGCAGAGGCTCGGCGGTGGTCGTGCCGAACAGCACATCCTCGATCGTGTCGCCGCGCACTGCGGCGGCCGGCCGGGGCAGCATCGCCGACATGCCGACCGCGGCCGAACCTGCGATGAAGTTACGTCGGCGCACGGTTTTGGCCCTCCGTCGATTGCCGCCAGGGTAAACCCGTCGCCGAGCTCATGCGGGGATGCCAGGCCGAGCACGTGTTCCGGTTCGTCATACAGCCGGGCGAGGCGACGCAGCGTGATCACGTCCCATACCGGATGGCAACCGCTTCCAATCGGGACAAGGACGATGTGTAGGAGGCGACGCCGCCGAGCCGGCAAGCCAGCCGCCAGCGTGAACAGCGTAGGCGAGCGCAGAATCGGACGGAGGTTCCATCCTCAGCGCGGCAACGGTGCGGTCCGCGTTCCGACACTGCAGCAGACGGCGCACCGTGACAACGATGAGCTGCCACGAGAGCGTGTCGGGAAAGCCGCGCGCCGGACCGGCGGCGGCTCGGGTAGCCTTGTGGCGGCGGGCTGCTAGCTCAATGGCAGAGCTGTGGACTTTTAATCCATAGGTTCGGGGTTCGAATCCCCGGCGGCCCACAAAAAATGCCCCCTGACCTGCAAATATAGGGGTGCATCTAATTGGCGAGTGTCGATGGGCGTAGCTGTTCACGGTGCTCCGGCGGCGAAAGACCTTCCACCGGGCGGGTCTCGCCGGGACGGTCTGCGGTGAAGCCCGCCCGCGACCGTTCGAGCGGCGACCTCGTCCCGCGCCGCAACCTGGATCGGCACGTCGTCGCCCAGTCGACGCTGGCGGTGGACCAGGCCGAGACTGCCACGGTCGCTCGGCCGCCCGTGCCACGCGGTCCGGGCCGACGCCGGGCGGTAGGCTCCGGTGTCGTGAGCGATGAGGGCGCCCTGGACGCGGTGCTGGCGCCGTTGACCGTCGCCGCACGCCTGGCGTCGCAGCAGGCACCGCCGTCAGCCGCGACGTGGCGGTACCGATCGTTCGCGGAACTCGTCCTGGCCGAGGGCGTCGTGGGCACCGCCCCGACCACCGACGTCGTCGGCCATCATCGGCGTGGACCCTCGGGACGCTGTTTCTCCAACGCCAGCTCTTGGTCACGCGACGATGGCCTGATCTACGCGGAGGGATACGCCGCTACCGCCCGGGTGCCGTTCGGGGTCGAGCACGCGTGGTGCCTGACCGGTACCGCTATCGTCCTCGACCCGACCTGGCCGCCCGGTCTCGGCGCCGTCTACGTCGGCATCGCGGTCACTTCCGCCTACCGGTCCAGCGTCGCGGAATCCTCGCTGCTGCACCCGCACCCGGCGGGCCTGGCGCTCCTACGTGACGGGCTACCCGATCACGCCCGTGTCCCCGCTTTCGACGGCTGGCGCCTGTCGCCGCGGCGATCGGGCGCCGCCTCATACTGATCAGCACGTGGCTTGCCACGGCGGGAACGATCGCCGACAGTTCAGCAGCGCCGGCCATCCGGGCACCGAGCATCTTCCGTTGGCTGAACGCGGGCCGCGCGGCCGGCGGGTGGTGTGGTTCAGCTCCTGGTGAACGCGGCGGTGACCGCGTCGCGGTGGGTGGTCCACCAGGCCAGCAGGGCCGACGCCGAGGTGAACAGGTGGTCGCAGGACGTGTCGGCCCGGTCGTAGTGCAGCCGTAGCTGCCACAGGTCGTTGCTGACGCGTTCCCACCACAGCCGGTGGACCGCGTCGGCCAGGCCGGTGTCGGCGACGGGGCGGCGTTGGCGATAGCCGGTGCTGAACGCGGCGATGCGGTCGAGGTCCAGTCCGCGCTCGTCGCCGTGACCGAACAGCAGTGTCGCGGAGCGGGCGATCTCCAGCCCCAGGGGCCGGACGTCGAGGCGATCCCAGTCGAGCACGGCCGACACGGATCCCCGGTTCCACAAGAGATTGAGGTATTGGAAGTCGCCGTGGGTGTATCCGCAGGGCTCGACCGGTATCACTGCGGCGGGGCGGAGATCCGCCGTCTGCTCGAGCAGGCGGCGGCGGTGGTGCAGTTGCGTCTCGGCGTAGCGGTCGAAGTCGTCGCGATCGGGCCGCTCGGTGATCAGATTCAGGTATCGGTCGATCTTCGCGTGGGCTGTCGCCACGTCGGTCACCGAGACCATGAGGTGGTGCGGGGCCAGGGGCATGATCTCGGCGAGGGCGGTGTGCAGGCGGGCCAGCAACTCGCCCAGCGCGGCGGCTTCGTCCATGGTCAGGGTCAGACCGTGGCGGTGAACGCCGTTGGCCCAGGGCAGGACCGCGTAGACCGCGCCGTCGACGATGACCACGCTGTCGTCGTCGGCGATGACCGGGACTGGTACGGGCAGGCCGAGGCGGGCCAGCGCTGCGGTGGCGCGGTGCTGGCGGCGGGCGGCGGCGGCATCGACGTCGAGGACCTGCTTGATCGCCCACTCGCCGAGCGTCGTGGTGACTCGCCAGTTGCGGTTCATGAGGCCCTCGGTGACCTCGTCGGCGCTGACGACCAGGCCGAGCCCGAAGGCGTCGGCCACCTGCTGCAAAGTGCTCTGGTTCGGCGTCGGCGCGCCGGCCGGGTGGGCGGAATGGGACCGCATCACCAACCCATACCAGCCGCGCTGGCCCGCGACCGCGAGCCACACCGCGATCCCTACGGTCGTGGGGGGCGACCGGTCGAGGGTCTGGCTACAGGTGGGTGGTGTCGGCACTTCCGGGGTCGACGAGCCGAGCGGTGTCGGCGTACCGGTGAATGTGCCCAGGTAGGTACGCGTGAACGTGCCCAGATGTTGATCTTGAATCGTGGGTGAGGGTGGTGGGTGTCAGTCGCCGTTGGCAGGGATGCCCTGGTCCAGGTCGTTGAGGTGGGGGTGTTGTAGGCGGTAGCGGGCGAAGGCGAGCATGTCGATGAGCCAGCCCGGTCCGCCGTGGATGCCGTGGGCCTGCAGGAGGGTGTCGACCTGGTGGCGGGTTGCCGGGCCGGCGTGACCGAAGAATTGTTCGCAGATTTCGAGGAGTTGCTCGAGGTCTTGCTCGTGCTGGGCGCGGCGGGCGGGCATGGGTTGTCTCGCTTGCCGGTCGGGTTAGGCGACGTTCTCGAGGGCGGCGAGGCGGTTCTTGAGGCGGTAGCTGGGTCCGTTGATCGCGACGACGTCGCAGTGGTGCAGCAGTCGGTCGAGGATGGCGGTAGCCAGGACCTCGTCGCCGAAGACCTGGCCCCATTCGCCGAAGCTTTTGTTCGAGGTGAGCAAGGTCGAGCCCTTCTCGTACCGCTTCGAGATGACCTGGAAGACCAGGTTTGCCTCGGCGCGTTCCAGCGGCTGGTAGCCCACTTCGTCGATCACCAGGACGTTCGGGCGTAGGTAGGTCTGCAGCTTGCGGGCCAGGCGTCCGATCGCGTCGGCGGCTTTGAGGTGGCGGACCATGTCGTCGAGGGTGGTGAAGTAGACGGTGAACCCGGCCCGGCAGGCCGCGACGGCCAGGGCGACGGCGACGTGGGTCTTGCCGACGCCGGGCGGCCCCAGCAGGGCGACGTTCGCGTGGGCCTGGACGAACGCGAGCGTGGCCAGGTCGCGGATCTTGCGGGGGTCCAGCTCGGGTTGGAAGCTGAAGTCGTAGTCCTCGAGGGTCTTGTGGTGCGGCAGCTTCGACAGGCGCAGCCCGGCGCGGAAGCGCCGGTCGTCGCGGACGGCGAGTTCTTCCTGCAGGACCAGATCGAGGAAGTCGAGATAGCTCATCGCGTCGGCGTCAGCGCGTTTGGCCAGCTCGTGCAAGGTGCCGGACAGGTGCGGCAGGCCGAGCTTGGTGGCGCTGGCCTGGATGCGGCTGGTGACCAGCTCAGTCACTTCGAAACGTCCTTCAAATGGTTGGTGCGGGCAGGTGTGAACGGACTCGTGCCGGCGATCTGGTCATAGACCGACAGCGGGCGGGCGGCGACAGTGACCTGCGCGGCGGCGGCCCGGGTGAGCAGAGCCTGCAGCGGGCTGCCGCCGGGCCGGTCCCGCAGGCGTGGTTGCGGCAGCGTGTCGCCGGTGGTGACCGCACGGGTGTGCCCGTCAGGCAGCCCGTCCCAGTGCGTTTCGTCGACGACGCGGGCGCCGCGGCCGACCGCGCGCGGATGGCTGGCCAGCAGCGTGTCCTCGCCGGCTGCGGGCGTGGTGGCGTGGATGGTGATCGTGGCGGCGCTCGCGCGGATCTCGACCAGTTGCCGGTGCCGGACCCGACGGGCCGGCACCGAATACAGGTTCCCGGCGTAGGCGACCAGGCAGTCCTTACCGACGTGCCGCAGGTGCCGGTCGGTGACCACGTACGGCCGGTTCGGTATCGGCCGCAGCGCGGCGTGGTCACGGGCCGCCCGCACCCCGATGACCTCACCGTGGGTGCGGTGCGTGCGCGAGCGCCGGTCCGGCACCCACGCGAGGAACGCGGCGTCCATCTGTTCGATCGAGGCGAACCCGCGGCCGGCCAGGACGTGATCACGCACGATGGTGACCTGCCGTTCCACCCGGCCTTTCCCGGTCGGCCGGTAGGCGGCCAGCACGTCGATGTCGAAGTCGTAGTGCCCGGCGAAGCCGACCGCCTCCGGATGCAGCGGCACCGCCAGACCCGGGGCGACGTGCCGGCGGACCACGGTCTTGGTCCGGTCGTAGACGATCGAGCCGGGCACCCCGCCGAAATGCGCGAACGCCCGCCGATGGCAGCCCCAGAACGCGGCCAGGTCCTGGCTGGTGGTGAAACAGCAGAACGGATCCCGCGAGTACGACAGCACCATGTGAAACGAGTAGACCTTCGCGACCCCGACATGGGCCAGGATGCCGCCCTCGTCGCCCCAGTCGACTTGGGCCTGCGCGCCCGGGACGACCTCGAACCGGCGATGCAGCCCGGCCAGCTGGTCCGGGGCGATCCCGAGCTCGGCGGCGATCCGCGGCCGGGCTTCCTGCAGATACAGCTTCACCCGCTGATAGTTCCCGGCGAATCCGTACTGCTCGACCAGGCGTTCGTGGATCACGGTGCCTTTAAGCAGCAGCTCCGCCCGCAGCCACGCGTCGATCACGTGCGCGAACGCGTCCACCGCCAGCGGCCGCCGCGGTCGCGCCGCCCGCTGCGGCGTCTGCCCCAGCTCGGCATTCAGGTACTTGCGCACGGTCCGCCGGTGCAGCCCGGTCTCCCGGGCGATCTCGGAGATGCTCAGCCCCGCGTCACGCAGCGCCCGGAACCGGCGCAGCTCCAGCCACCGCTCCGCGTCCAGCACCACACCGCAACCCTCCGCCCCTAAACCATCTCAAACAGGACGAAGTTTCATCCAACCCGCACCCCTTGAACCCCCGGACCTGGGCACGTTCATCCGTACGTGGCTGGGCACATTCACGCGTACCCCGACAAGCGGCCTACGGCTCGCCGGACGTTGACATCCCGCCGGTCAGGCCGCCCGAGGCCGTCGGCGGCGGGGAACCAGGGCCGCGGCGGCCTCGGCCTTGGCGCGCTCGCTTTCGAGTTCGACGATGACGCTGGTGTAGGTGTTACTGGTGACGGTGATGGTGGAGTGCCCGAGGAGTTCCTTGACGTCGGTGAGGTCGGCGCCGGATGCCTTCAGGAACGTGGCGGCGCAGTGGCGCAGGTCGTGGAGCCGGATCGGGGGGAGCCCGGCGTCGCGCACGAGACGGTCGAAGGCCTTCGTGACGGCGTCCGGGTGCCACTTCTCGCCGTTGGGCTGGACGAAGAAGAACCCGGTGTCCGGCCACTTGCTGCCGCAGACCAGCTGCCAGCGGGCACGGCGGGCGAGGTAGGAGCGCCATGCGGCGACGGTGAAGCTGTCCAGCGCGAAGGTCCTGTTCCCGGACTCAGATTTGACCTTTTTGTCGACCGGGTCGTATCCGTCGGTGGTGCGCTGCAGGTCGACTGTCGCGAGGGCGTCGTCGAGGTCGACGGTGGTGTCGCGCAGCCCGAGCGCTTCGCCGCGGCGCATCCCGCGGTGCATGATGCCCACGAACACGGGATAGAGGGCGATGTCGTGGTCCTGGGCGAAGTCGAGGAACTCTCCGGCCTGCTCGGGGGTCCACACCATGACCGGGCTGGGCTTCTCCCCGGTCTCGCGCCACCGAGCGACGGCCCTGGCGGTCCATACCCGAGGCTTGTGCTGCGTGGCGGACGGCAATTCGACGTGCGCGGCCGGGTTGAAGTCGATCAACCGGTTGTTGTTGCGGCTGATCGCGTCGTTGAGGGCTTTGCGCAGGGTGGCGCGGATGCGTTGCATGGTCGTGGGGCCGGTGGTCCGAACCGCTCTGACGGTGGCGCGAATCACCGGGTCCTCACTTTGCCGGGCGATCTCGACGGCGATGTTGAAATCGGCGATCGCGGTGAACATCGCCGCGATGTGCTCGACCCGCAGCTTCACCAGCGGGATCCCACCGAGGTGCGGAACGAGGTGCACGCGGATGTGGCAGCCGTAGGCCCGTTTGGTGCCCGGCTCGATGCTGCGCCGAGACTCCAGCCACTGCGGTAGGTACTCCGCCACGGTCATGTCGACGGTGGCCGGCAGGCCGGCGTTGACCCGCTTGGCGATGGCGTCACGGTCGGGCAGCGGCGCTCCGGCCTTGACCTGCTTGAGCAGGTCCGCGATCTCGGTCGCGAGGGCGGTGTCGTCGCCGGCGAGCGCCAGCAGAGCGATGGCCTGGTTGCGGTCGTTGGCGGCGTCGTCACGGCCGTCGAAGGTGTAGCGGCGCAGCGGTGACCGACGGGAGCCGTCGAGCCTCTTCGGTAGTTCGAGTTGGTATCCCCACTTTCCGTGGTGGGAGTTCCAGGTACCTCCGGCCCGGCGCAGCTGGGGGCAGTTCTGGCCCAGCTTCCTGCCGGCGGCGTCGCGGCAGGTGCAGATTTTTTGGATGGATCCTTCCGCCATGGTGGTGTGGCTCCTCAAGGGGTTATGGGGCAGCCCGTGGCTGCGGATTTCACATGGGTGATCGACGCGTGCCTTCGCGAACAGATCAAGTCGCCGGCGGGGCAGGGTCGGGCGGTTGTACGTCATCGGCGGCGGGCAGGTGCAGGGCTTGGAGGATCGCCGCGACCGGGACGCGGTAGCGGCTGCCGAACTTCAGCACGGCGACCGGGAACTGCTCCCGTTTGGCGAGGTCGTAGGCGGCGGCGCGGGACAGCCCGAAGATCCGCGCTGCGGTGGCGATGTCGGTGACCAGTCCGAGGGCACGGATCCGGTCGAGGGTCCAGGTCGTGTCGTCGGCGGGCTGATCGCTGGTGTGCGGGTGCAGGTCGTGGCCGGGCATGGTCATGGCAAAGCGGTCCTTCCAGGACGTGGGAGGTGATAAGGGGAAAGCTGGGAAGCCGCCGGCCCTGCGAGGCGACGCCGCCCGCCGGGAAGACGGCGCGCTGCCGCGCAGATGCGGTGCCGCAGTCCTGTGCGGGACCAGGACCCGCCTGCGGGGCAGGGCACCACCGGGCTAGTTGGCCCGGTCGAGCCAGGACAGCAGCTCGGGCAGCTTGCGGCGAAGGTCGAACACCAGGTGGGGTGCCGTCGGCCGAGTGGCAGCCGATCGCGGCGGCGCGCCGCAGCCGCCGCAGCGAGGTGACGCGGCTTCGGTGGGGCGGGAGTCGTGTCCGACGCTGCGTCGGGTGGCGGATGCGCCGCCGCCGATCCGTGTGGACCGGCAGCAGGGGTCTGGGCACAGCGGGTGTCGCGGGCACTTGCCCTGTGCGGCGAGGTGAGGGTTCATGTGTCCGCGTCGGAAACGGTTCGGCACCGGCCACGCGGCAAACGCCGCCCGTCGATCGACGACAAGGAGGACCCTGTGACGGACTGCGCGTCACCGCCGCCCCGTACCGACCCGACCGACACCGGACCGGATCTGGACCCGGCGTCGGACACGGTCGGTATCGACCCGGAGGACACCGAGGTCGTGCCGGCCGCGTTGATGGGCCTGGTTACCGCGGCGCGGACGACCTACCGCGCCATGCAGGCCAACGGCTGTTATCCGGCGATCATGGCGGTCGGAGCGGTGGAGGACACCGTCGCCACGCTCGCTCGGATCAGTTCTGACCTGAAGCTATACGTGGGCGATTACTCCGGCGAAGGTCGTAAGGCCGTCGAGCGGGCAGGTGATCTGCTCGGCCAGGCCCGGAGCGCGCTGAGCGACGCCCGGCACCATCTGGCGCTCGACGACATGGCCGAGCCCGAACTGACGCAGCCGGAGGTAGCGGCGCTGATCAGGTAACGGCCCGCCCATCGACATGGGCGAGGTTTTGCCCCGAGGTCGCAATCGCCGGGCAAGCACGTGTTGAGCCGCAGCCGTAGGCTGCGGCTCAACACGTGCACGGTGCTCGGGTATCCAACCTTGGTGGAAGTTCTGCCTTGCCCTGCTACAGACGGCGAAACAGGAACGTCAACCGGCCGGCAGCCCGCCGACCGCAGGTGGCCGCTGCGCTCGCTGGGCAGCTTCGTCGTTGGCAGCGATCCGCTCGTCGACGTCCTTGGGATACGCGGCGTAGTAATCCAGAACGGCAGACACCTGGACGACCGTCAGCCCAGTGACGATGCAAAGCTCGCTACGCAGGCGCTCCCCCTGCCGGGCAGGATCTTCGTCGTGGACGGCATGCATGGCCACGATGACTTCCCAGACGTCTGGACCGTCGCACAGTGCCGCGCGCGGGCCGGTGGGTCCCTGCCGAATGACAATTCCGGGATGCTCCCCGCAATCGCCTGCGTCGGCGGCTGCGGGAGCGGCTGCCGGGCCGATCGATGCCAGTGATTCCACGGTGGGCCTGTCGGCCTCAGCGCGCACCGGTCCTGACATGCCTGGGTTGCCGCGTCCGCCGTTGGTGTCAGCCATGACCCAATCCATGTCCATCACTGGGTTGAGTGCAAGTCATCTGGCGCGATGGTTTCCCGCGTGAGGGTCTGGAGCCAGCCCAGTAACTCGGGTAGCTTGCGGCGAGGTCCGTAGGTCAGGTGCGTACCGTCCACCGAGTGGCAGCCGATGGAGGCGGCGTAACGCATCCGACTGAGCGAATTCACCCGGCCCATGTGGACGAAAAGGCCCCGCGCGCGGGCTTCGGCCGCCAAGGCGGCAGCAGCCGAACTGAGCTTCCAGGCGGTGGTCCCGCCCAGAAACAACGCGTCGGTCAAATCCCAAGGCACCGGTTGGTGTTCAAGGCCGTCCTGCGCGACGAGGGCGGCGCGGTAGCCGGCGGCGCGGACGCGGGGCAGCATCGGCACCGAACGGGCCAGCGTGGCGGCAGCGTCGCCAACGACGTCCGGGGCCGTCGCGAACGCGCACCGCGCCGCGTGAGCGGCGTGCCGGGCCAGCCAGGCCAGATACTTCTCGTCACCCGGGTAGCGGCCCGGAGTAAAGCAGGAGTTGTCGGCGCACCAGTCCACGCCGTCGGGCACCGTGTTCCCGGCGGCCGGGGTGGCGATCATGCCGAGCTGGCCGGCGCGCATCGCGTCACGGACGAGCGGGCCGGAGGCGGTGGCGTAATAGCGCACGGGCGGCCAGCACGGCGGCGACGGGTATCAGGGTGGCCCAGGCTTTGACCCACAGCTGGCCGGGCAGCGCCGACCAGACCGGGAAACCGGCCAGGGCGAGGAACACGATGGTGTCCAGCGGGGCGCCGACCATATTGGAGGCCAGCACCGCGCGCAGGAACCCGCGGCGGCGCAGCGGCTGGTACACCAGCAGGTCGGCCAGTTCCGACAGCGTGAACGCTGCCGCGGAGGCGACCGCGAGTGCGGGTCCGGCCAGCACAGCGCTGAGGAACGCGCCGACGGCGATACAGGCCAGGACCGCGCGGCGTCCGACGACGTCGTGGACCCAGTCCCGGGCAAACAAGGTCAAGCCGGCGACGACGGTGCCGGCGGTGGCGGTCAGGCCGAAGCCGACCGGGACGAGCCCGAAGCGCGCGGTGAGCCCATTCGCGGCGACGACGCCGCCGGCGAAGGCCAGCATCGCCACCGCCGCCGTGCCGGTGTGCCGGTGGCGGCGCAGCCAGGACGGCCGGCGGTGACGGGCGCGGCGGGCCGGCTCCCGCCGGAGCCGGGTCGATCGAGCCTGGGTCGGGTCGCCGTGCGGGTGGAGGTGGGCCGGCTCAGTGGATGCTGTCAGTGGTGTGGTGGGGCCGGTCATGGAGATGCCTCGTCTCGTGAAAAGGGGACGGACCCGCCGCTGCTGCGGGGGTCCGTGTTGGTGATCTGGGGGTAGCGCGCGGCGGCGGGAGGTTCAGCGGCCGTGCCGGGTGGCGGGGATCGGTTCGGGTCCGAGGTTGCGGACCGAGCTCTTGGTCAGCGCGTCAGCGTGCAGGTGTACGTCCGACGGCGGCAGGGTGCGCAGTGCGGCGCTGAGCTGCCGGTGGGCGTCGATCCGGGCGCTGTCGCGGTCGGCGGCGGTGAGGGTGACACTGAGCAGGACCGTGGCGGCGATGGTGTGCAACGGCTGGGTCGGTAACCACGGGTTGCGGGCGATGTGGATGACCCGGCTCGCGGTTACCGATTCGGCGGCGGGACGCCGAGCCGGGACTTGCCGTGCAGAGCGGGTGCGCAGGTATCCGACGCGCACGGGCCGTACCGCGGCCACGATGAGTCCGGCTGCGGTGAGCTGGGCACGGGCCGGGGTGTGGGCGGCGACGGTGACGGTGACCGGCAGCCGCATGCCGACGATGAACCGGTCGCGTAGGGGCGTGATCCCCAGCGCGGCGAGAGCGTCGTTGGCGACCGCGCCGGTGACGACGCGGCGGTTCACGAGTTGGCGTACGGCGACGCGGATCCCGGCTGCGACCGCGATGTCGTCCGCGCCGCTCGAGGCGGCTGGTATCACGGTGGTGTTGTGGTCAGTGAGGGTCGGGATCATTGGTGGCCTCCTGCTCGGGCTCGGGTGTGTATGTGTGGATCGGGGCGGGGCGGGGCGGATCAGGCTCGGTGGGCGGCGTGCGGCGGCCGGGTGGCGTGAGCTGGCGCGGTGGTGAGGGCGAGCACGGTGGTGACCATGTGCGTCCACTCGACGGTGTCGACGCCGTAGACCGGGTCGAAGCTGTCGGTGAGGTAGTCGACGCCGAATTCGTCGTACCAGTCGGGGTCGTCGGGGCGGTCGAGGAACACCCAGCTCATCGGCGGTTGCCAGCCGTAGGTGCGGATCCGGGCGGCGTGCAGGACGAGGCTCCACCGGTCGGCGTGCAGCACCACCGCGACTGGCCGGCGGTGGTCGTCGGTGCCGACCTGCACGGCGCCGGGTGGTGGTGCGGCGGCGACGTGGGGCGCGTCGTGGATGATCTGCCTGCCGGTCACCGGCCATGGCAGAAGGCAGTTCGCCGCGTTGAAATCCGGGTGCCGGACCCGCCTGCGCCTCCGCGGGGTGGTGTCGGTGAGTTCGGCGGCCAGTCTGCTGGCGGCGCGGCGCCGGTCGCGCTGCACCGCGGTCAGCGGTGGGAGCGGTGTGGTGGCCGGACGCACGATCGTGACCGGGAACGACCAGGGCGTGTCGTCCTTGTCACCGTGGTGCGCGGCGGTCGCATCCGTTGTCGGCGCCGGGATGCGGTTGGCGTCGGTGGTGGGCATGGCATTCCTCCTTGATCTGAGGGTTGGGCGGACAGGCGACGGGGCCGACCGGCCGGCGGCGTCGTCGCGGGTCGGTGCGGGCCGCGACGACGCCGCCGGGCCCGGCTCCCGAGGGATGGCTGGTGGGGCGTCAGGTAGGGGCGTGCCACCGCTGTCGGGCGATGCCGGCGGTGCCGTGGGCTTCCCGGGGTCGGCTGGGCCGGCTCCAGCCGGGCGCGGGTGGCCGCGCGGCGACGATGCGCCACCCGGCCGCACGCAGGCTCGCGCCGCTCTCGCCGTCCTGGGTGTAGGTGATCAGTCGGCGGTAGCCGAGGGCTTTGGCGGCCTGCCATGCTGCCGCGTACAGCAGGGAGCAGGCGTTGCGGTGCCCGTCAGTGGTGACCCGGGTGACTTCAAGGGTCTGGCCGTCGTCGAGAAGGCGGGCGACCGGCCGGCCGACGATGGCCACCCCGACGAGAACCTCGCCGTCGGCGACGCCGATGGAGAACTTGTGCCCGCGCGGTGGCCGGTGGTGGCGGTGCCAGTCGGCCACGAACTGGCAGGCCTCGGCGAAGGTCACCGGCACGGTCCGCAGGCTCACCCGGCCGCCTGCCCGAGGTCGGGCAGGTGCGGGGTGAGCCGGGTCAGCGTCTCGTCGAGAAAAGCGGCGCTGACGTCGATGCCGGCGAACCGGCGCCCGAGTTGCAGCGCCGCCAAACCGGTGGTGCCGGCACCGCAGAACGGGTCCACGACCAGGCCACCCTCGGGACAGCCCGCGGCGATCGCCCGCAGCGGCAGGTCGAGCGGGAACGGGGCGACGTGCGAGCCCCGGTACGGGCGAGTGGCGATACGCCACACATCGCCGGGGTTGCGCCCGGCCGAGTGGGCCGCGGTGTGGGCGTGCCCGACCGGGCGCAGGTTGCCCGACCCGGCCCCCGCCGCCAGTTCCCCGGCGTGTTTTCCCGGAGCGCCGTATCTGCTGGCGCCTCGACGGCGTCGGGTGGCGTCGACCCCACCGGTGCGTCCCTTGTGGCTGCCGCCGATGATCCGGGTGCCGTCGACGGCCTCCGGCCGGGCGAGCGGGATGCGGATGGGGTCGAGATCGAAGAAGTACTTCGGCGACTTGGTGAACAGGAACAGCAGTTCGTAGGTCGCCGACATCCGGTCACGCACCGACTCCGGCATCGGGTTCGACTTCGCCCACACCACCGCGTTCCGCAAGATCCATCCAGAGCTCTGGATGGCGAACGCGGCCCGCCACGGCACCCCGATCAGGTTCTTCGCGGGCAGCAGGGCGGGTCTTCGGCCGGCCGGCAGCCGGCGGTCACCGGCGATTCCTCCGGTGGTGTCGTAGGCGAGCCGGGTGCCGGCGCTGTAGCTGTCGCCGAGGTTCACCCAGCACGTTCCGGTCGGGGCGAGGGCCCGGCGGGCCTGGTCGAACACCGCGACCAGGTGGTCGAGGTAGTCGTCCAGGCCGGCTTCGAGGCCGTACTGGGGGTCGATCCAGCGGGCCTGGCAGGCCGGGCAGGTGACCCCGTCGGCGCGGCGGATGGCGCCGAGCCGGTGTGGGCAGCCGGGGTCGCCGCCGTGCCAGGCACCGGTGCCGTAGTCCCGAAGACCCCAGAACGGGGGCGAGGTGACCAGGCAGTCGACGCTGTCGTCGGGCATGGCGGCCAGTACCTGGGCGGCGTCGCCCAGGTACAGCTCGACCGGCCCGCGCCGCCGGTGGCGGTAGCCGTCCAGGCTGGACGGCGGAGGCAGTGGCTTACCGGTCATCGGCCACCGCCCACCGGTGGGGGCAGAGCAGCAGCCGCAACGCGGCTGCCGCCTGCTGGTGGACGACGCCGTTGCCGAGCACCCGCAACGCGAGGGTGCGGGGCAGTCCCAGGTCGGTGACCCAGCCCTGTTCCAGGCCCATGAGCCACTCGACGAACGGTGGGGCCAGCACGGGCCGGCCGTGCTTGCCGGGCTGGGTCGGTTCCGGGACCGGCCGGCCGAGTAGCGCCTCCCAGCGGGCGACCGCGGCGGCGTAGTCGCCCCACCGTCCCTCATCGACGGTGCCCAGGTCGGCCATCGCGGTGGTGAGGTCGGCGCCGCCGTCGCCGTGGCGGCACAGTCCGTGTCCGTCCGAGGCGCGTGGTGTCGGCAACGTGCGTACCCGCACGGCGGCGGACGGCAGGGTCAGGTCGCCGTGGGAGCCGCGCTGTCCGGGGCAGCCCTTGGCGCCGTCGGTGGCGCGTGGGGTGGGCAGCAGCACCTGCGATAGCGGGGGCCGGAACCCTTTCCCGGCGCGCCGGCCGGGAGTGCCGGTGTCGCTGGCCCGGGGGGTGGGCAGCAGACGGGTGGCGTCGGTCAGGGTGTGACCGAGGTGCCCGATCATGGGTTTGGTCCGCCCGGCGGTGGCATTCGCCGAGGACCGCGAGTCCGCGACTGTCGGCGTCGGCAGCAGTGCGGTCGGTTGGTCGGGCTTGCCGCCCCGGGTGGGCTCGTACCCCCGCACGGCGGATTCGAGGGTGGGCCGCCACGTATCGCGGTTGGCTCCGCTCATATAGCCGGTGCCGCCGCCGGCGGTCGGAGTCGGCAACAGGCTGGCACCGGTGAGCTGTTCCCGGACCAGCTGGGGCAGGCTCGGCCTGCGGGTCGCCCCCGGCGACGGCGACCGGTTGGAGCCGGCGCTGGCCGCGGTGGGGGTCGGCAGCAGGACGTGTCGGCTGCCGCCGGGTTCGATGAGGTCCGGCAGGCTGCGGGGCATGCCGGGGCCTTTGCCGTCACGGGCGCACGGCGTCGGCAGCGTGGGCATCGGCGGTGAGCAGGTCGGCCCGGACGGCCAGCAGGAACAGCCGGTCGCGTCGGTGGGCGGCTCCGATGTCGGATGCGCGTAGGCATAGCCAGCTCGTGTCGTACCCGATCGCGGCCAGGTCGGCGTGGACGACGTCGAGGCCGCGCCGCCGGAGCGCGGCCACGTTTTCCAGATAGACGAGCGGCGGTCGAAGCGCGCGAACGGCGGCGGCGACGGCGGTCCACAGTCCGCTGTGGGCGCCGGTGATGCCGGCGCGTTTCCCGGCGTTGGAGATGTCCTGGCACGGGAAACCTGCGGTGACGATGTCGACCGGTGCGACGGTGCTCCAGTCGACGGTGCGGATGTCGCCGAGGTTGGTGACCTCAGGCCAGTGGTGGGTGAGCACGGTGTTGGCGTGCGGGTCGGTCTCGGCGTACCAGGCGAGCCGGCCGCCGAGCACCAGGTCGACGGCAAGGTCGAGCCCGCCGAAACCGGTGCACAGCGACCCGACGCGCACTCCGTCGCCGGATCGGTCGGCGTCGAGATCGGCTTGGTCGGCACTACTCACGCCACCTCCCGCCCGGCCGTCGCGCCCGCGTCGGCGGTAGCCGGCGGATCCGGGTCGACCGGCTCGCCGGGGTGCGGGCAGGTGAACGGCCCGCACCCCGGTGTGTCGTCGGGCGAGCCCCGGCGACGGGGACGCAAGACCACCTGGTCGAGGGGCACCCGCTGCGCGTGCAGGAAGTACTCGCCTCGCAGCGGTTGCCCATCGGCGTTGGCACGCGCCGACCCATGCCGGATCGCCGTGTCGAAGGCGACGGCGTCCGCCCACTCGGTCGGGCTGCCGGCTTTGAGGTCGGCCCAGAACCCGTCGTCGTGGAACGGGCACCCGACACAGCTCGACTTGGGGGTGTCGCCCAGCCCGTGTTCGGTGAGGTAGGCGACGCAGTCCTCGCGCCGCCACTTCAGGTCAAGCAGCGGGAAGACGTGCCGCATGTACCGCACGTCGGAGTCCCGCGCCCGACCGACTTCATCGAGGGAGATGCCGATCGCGACCTCGGCGTGCACCCCGTCCGGAACGCGGATCGGGTGCGGGTAGCCGAGCCGGCGGCGGACCTCCCGCTTGATCGGTGTGATCTTATACTCGTTGGTGCATTGCCGTCGGGCCATGCCCCGCTCGCCGTTCGGCCCCAAAGTGAACAGGGGCATACTGGCGAATCGGTGGGCCGGGTCGAGGGCGTCGGCGCGGATGTCGCCGTTGGCGACCCGCACCACCGGAATGCCGGCACGGTGCGCGATGTCGGTCAGCCGGTCGAGATGCCGGTAAACTGACTGCGGCTCCCAACCGGTGTCCGAGAAGACGGCCGCGTCGAACTTGGGGATCTTCCCGTTGGCGGCCAGCAGCAAAGCGGTGGAGCTTTGTACCCCGGCACCCAGCGACAGAAGTCGAATCGTCGGTTCGGTCACCCGGCATCCCCCTCCCCCGGGGGCTGGGGGAGCGGTCGGGCCAGGACGATCACGTCCTCGTGGGCGATCAGGTGCATCGGCACCCCCGCCTGGCGGGCCTTGCGGACGGCGGAGAGCTGGAAGAAGCTCGGCCGCGCGATCAGACGCCCGCCGCGGACCGCGGCGAGCAGCGCCACGCACCGCTCGACCGGGACCAGCCCGGCAGCGATCCCGGCACCGATCACGGCGGACGGCAGGTCGACCAGTTCGCCGCGCTTGCGCCACGGCCGGGCGGTCACCACGACCACCCCGCCGGGTTTGAGCAGGGTGGCGCAGCCGGCGAGGATCTCGGCGAAGCCGTCGGCCAAACCGGGCAGGTCCCGGTAGGCGAGGTTGCCCTTGTCGGTACCGTCGTTGTAGGTGTTGTCGGACTTGTGCACCCCGGTGCCGGCCTCGGGCCGGACCAGGCCGTGCACGGTCGGCCCGTACGGCGGCGAGGTCACCACCAGCGACGCGCGGCCGGCCAGGGCGCCCGGGAGCAGGCTGGTGATGCGGGTGGCGTCGCCGCGCACTACCGACGCCCGCCCGGAGGCGCCCCGCCGTTGGGCATGGGCGACGTTGGCGTCCGCGATGTCGGACCACCGGGACTCGTACTCGACGCCGATGGCGTCGCGTCCGAGGTGGACGGCCTCGACCAGGGTGGTGCCGATGCCGCACATCGGGTCGAGGACCAGATCGCCGGGCTCGGTGTAGGCGCTGATGGCGTGCGCGGCGATCGCCGGCAGCATCCGGGCCGGGTGCTTGACCGAGTCCGGCACGTACCGGCCGCGGCGCTGCACCGGACCGGTGGACTGGGCGGTCGCCCAGACCGACAGCTGGCCCGGCTCGGCGGCGACGTCGCGGCGTGCGCCGCGGCCGGTGCCGCCCGTCGCGGTGTGCGGGGTGCGGTCGTTGTCGTCCGGGTCGGGTGCCGCGAGCAGCGTGGTGGGCCTAGGCATCGGCGTCACCACCCCGACGCCGGCGCGGTGCCGGCTTAGTGGTCGGCTTGGTGGTCTGGCTGAACACGAAGCAGTCGGCGTGCACGCGCACGTGCGCGACCGCCCACCGCTGGCCGTCTTCGCCGGCGGCGAGGGCGAGGAGCTCCTCGTCGGTGGCGAAGTAGGTGAACTGGTCGCCGTCGGTGTCGGCCGCGACCGCCACGATGTGCTGCAGGTAGCCGAGCCCGGCGGCGGAGGCCGCCGCGACCAGGGGACGGAAGTCCTCCGGAGTGGCGGGCCTGCCGACCGGGGTGCCGACCACGATGACGAGGCAGCCGCCCGGGCGCAGCAGCCGCTTGCAGGCGGTGAGCAGCCAGGCGAGCCGGACCCGGTTGGCCGCGTCCCCCGACGCGTCGAGGGGCCAGCAGGCGACCACCAGGCTGGTGACGCCGGCGACGCTGGCGTCCGGGGCCAGGGCGGCCACCGGCGGGCCGGCCGGCGGAAGAGCGGGGTCGGTGAGGTCGTCGCCGAACCAGGCCGCCAGGTCGGGCGGCTCCGGCCCGTCCGGGTCGTCGAGGTCGGTGTCGATCTCGTCGTCGGGGTCGGTGCCCGGCGGCGAGGTGGCCGGGCCGATGATCAGCGAGGCGGCGTCGGTGAACCACGCCGGGTGGTGCGAGCGTCCGCCGCGCTGGCAGGCGGCGGTCAGGGCGTGGCCGTCGGTGAGGTCGACGACCGCTTCGCCGGGCCGGCTGTACGCGGCGACCAGGCGGTAGGCCAGACGGGTAGGGACGGTGGTGGTGGGCGCGTCGCCGGTACGGGCGGTGCGCCACACGGTGATCGGTACCGGCGGGTCGCCGGCGACCAGATCAACCAGGAGGGTCGGGTCGGCGCCGGGCAGGGCCGGGTCGCCGTCGGGCTGGGGGGTGTGCGGTGTGGATCGACTCATGCGGTGTCGGCTCCGCGCCGCGCCGTGATGCGCTGACACCCACCAACCGGGGTTTGTCAGGCCTGGCGAACACCCCTCGGATCTGACAAGCACGATTCGTGTCTGACAGTGCGCCTGAAAGGCCATGACAGCCCGGGTATGGACCGATATCTCTTCAGGCGAGCGGCGGGCACGGGCCCGCAGTCCGGCTCGGCCAGTGAACGGTCGAGCGCGCTGCCGGACCAGCCGGTCACGTTCGGGGCATCGCGTGTCGGTCACACTGCGTGCTCGGCGCGGCGTGCGCCGGGTGTGCCGGCCGTACGGCGAATCCGGCCCGGATCCCGTCGGCGCCGTCCCGGCGCCTGCGACGGCGAGGTGTCGCGGCGCTGCGGCAGTTCGGCGCCGGCGGCACCCGCGGCAGTTCGGCACTCGGCACTTCGCGGTTTGCGACACTCGGCACTCGGGCGCCCCGCGCAGCGGTCCGGCAGTTCGGCGTTTCGGCGCTTCACGGTCCGGCAGGTCGACACCGTCGGCAGTGGCCGCCGCGGCACTTCGGCAGTGCCGCGGCGGTTCGGGATCGGCCCGGCGGTTTCGGCAGGTGCCCGGCGGTTCGGCAGAGCCGTGGCAGTCGGCAGGCTTGGCGGGCCCTGCAGCGCCCGCCGCACCGACCGCGCCGGCCGCCAACGGCCTGGGCCCTACGCCACGGGCACAGTGCCCAGGCGGGCTGGGCCGAACCGCGCGGCGCCGCTGCCGTCCGCCGCTGGGGCCCGACGCATCGGAAGGTGCCCGGTGCTCGCGGTCTGACTCGGCGGGTTGTCAGAGCTTTGCCAGATCGAGCGGTGGGCGGGTTGGCGTATTCCGTCGCTCTGCTTGATCCGCTGTTTCGTGTGTTCGCGGCGCCGGCGTCCGCTCGCGCCGTCGGTCATGTGAGCTGGCGCTGGATGTCTGACAGTGCAGCTCAGGGCCGCTTCTCCACGACGAACACATTCCTGACAGTCGATGCCCTGTCAGATATCTATTCCTGACAGTCGATGTCTTGTCAGATTTCACGCCGGGCCCGTCGAGGTGGCCGGAACCGTCGTTGACCTGCTCTGTCATGCCGTTGTCAGAGGGCTGTGGCGCACTGAACGCCGACCGCCGCGCCTGCGGCACCATCCACTGCCTTGGTTTGGAGCACTCTCCATGAGCGAGTCCGACACCCGCGACGACTGGCCGGCATCCGCGCTGCAGGCCGCCGACAAGACGTTCGCCGCACTGACGACAGGACCGGATCCCCTCGCCCTCGACTGCGCCGCACTGACCGCCGCCGACATCGCCGCGTCCGGCAGTGCCGATGGCGGCACGGCCGCCGGCAACCCCGGCACCGGCGTCGCCGACGGCGGCGGCGGCAGAACCGCCGGCAGCCCCGGCACTGGCGTCGCCGACGGCGGCGGCACAACCGCCGACGCACTCGGCACTCCCGTTGCCGAGCACGGCGGGACGACCGCCGAAAGTGCCGGCACCGCGGCGCCGACCGGCATCGATCTTGACATTCCGGTGGGCGAGGTGCCGTTGCCGGCCTTGCGGGACTGGCTGATGGCACATCCCAGCGCCTACGCGGTACGTGACGCTGTGTGGCGGGAGCTGATCCGCCGCGCCCGGCAGGGCAAGCCGGAGTGGGTGATCGCGGCCGTCGGCATGGCGATGCCCGCCTTGGTCGCGATGGCCGGCACGTTCACCTCCGGCTACCGCGGCGACCCGGCCGACATCGACTCCGAACTGCTCACCGGCTTCCTGCACGGCCTGCGCCACAGCGTGGACCCGGCCAAGGACGCCCCGCACGCGAGCCTGTGCTTCGCCGCCTGGCGCGCCGGCCGGGACCTGCGCCTGGCCCAGCAGGAGTACGTCCTGGTCGCCGACATCGAGCACGCCGCCGCCGAGTCCCGCCTGCCGCTGCAGCCGTACGGGCATGTCGACCTGCTGATCTACCGGGCCGAGTCCCTCGGTCTCATCGACACCGGGGACGTCGAGGCGTACATCGAGATCCGGCTCGGCCGTCGCACCCCGGGCCTGGTCGCCGAGGCGCGGGGCGTCGACGTGGACGTGCTGCGGATGCGCCTCAACCGCGCCGACACCCGCATCGCGTGGGCGTTGTCCGCCGGCATTCTCACCGGCACGCCCTCCCCGGAGGTCCGGGCAGAACTGGCCAAACGGCATCACCTGTCAACCACAGCGCGGGCAGGCAAGGCCGCCGCCGGCCGCTCGGCACCTCGACGCAACTCCCGCCCTGCCGCCGCGGCGGCCTGAGCGACCGCCTCTGCTACGCCTCGATTCCCGGGCCCGGCGCGATCATCGCGCCGGGCCCGCTGCCGTCTCGTCCCCGACCCGGCCGGCCGCATCCACGCCTTGCCGCGACTGCACGACGGCGACCAGGGCAGGCAGCCCCACCAACTGCAAGCGCCGGCTCGCCGTGAGCCTCTCGTCGTCGCGCCGAATCTGACAAGAACTCTGACAACGGATCCGACAACGGCGATGGTCACCGGTGCAGCCTTCCCCTGGCCGTGGCGGGCCGCCGATCCGTTCCCTCTCGGCATGCTGGTTGACCTGCGTTGTCAGACTCCCGGCGGCGTTGTCAGATCGCAGGGGTGTTCGCCACGGCTGACAAAGCCCGGTTGGTGGGTGCAGCGGTTCCCGGCCGGCGCCACCGACGGCCCGGCATTGCGGGGACGCTGCCCGCCGTCGGGCTAGTTGGAGGCACGCGCGTCTCGTGTGCCCCGGGTGCCGCGCTCCTTTGATGCGCTGACACCACATCGAAACCGCCAACCCGTAAAGGGAGGACGAGCTCCTCCCGGGGATCTCCACGCGGTTCGCCCGTTCACCTCCAGCCATGCCCGGCGGCGGTTCCTTGCCCGTCTTCCGGCATTCGCCCCAGCGCCGGCCCTGTTCTTGGGCTGCGGCGCGGGGCGGGAGGTGAACCCCCATGTTCCGCACGCGACTTCCGCGCGCCCACACCATCGTTCGCGCCGCCCTGCGGCGCCTGACACTGCGCCGGGCCGGCACCATCGCCGCGCACCTGGCCACCATCGTTCTGTTGATCTCCGTGCCCACCGCCGCGTTCGCGGACCCGGGCGCGCCGGTCTATCTCGCGGCGAACTCGCTGCCCACCGTGATCGCCAACCTCCAGAAGTGGATCATGGGGATATTGGCGGCGGTCGCCACCCTGTTCCTGGTCCTGGCCGGCGTGTACTACGCCACCGCGGGCGGTGACCCCGCCCAGGTCGACAAAGCCAAGGCGGCGTTGAAGAACGCCCTCGTGGGCTACGGCCTGGCGGTGCTGGCGCCGATCCTGCTCGAGGTCGTCAAAGGCATCGTCGGGGGCTGACCATGGACTGGTTGGGCTGGGTGTTCCCGGTCGCTGAGATCCTCGACCTGTTCATGGAGTGGGTCGCCAAGGCGATCCTCGCCTGCTTCAGTGCGATGTTCGGCGCGATCGCGAAGTTCCTGTTGATCACACCGGACGTGACGGGCCTGCCGCAGGTGCAGGCCCTCACGGGCCGGGCCACCTGGGTCGTGGACACCGTCTTCGTCCTGGCATTCGTGGCCGCCGGGATTCTGGTCATGGTCGCCGGCGGCGACGAGAAGTCCCGCTACACGGTCAAGGACCTCGCACCGCGGCTGATCGTCGGGTTCATCAGCGCGCACTTCTCGCAACTGCTGTGCGGCCTGGCGATCAGCGTGGCGAACGGCCTGACCGGGGCGCTGTCCGACCCGGCCCAGAGCGACGACGGCGCGTTCACCGCGATCAACACGCATGTTCAGGCCGCCGCCAGGGACGACTCGGGCCTGCCAGCGCTGCTGTTCGTGATCATCGCGGTGATCATCACGGTGCTGTTCGCGATGACCGGGTTCAGCCTGATCGTGCGGTTCTCCACACTGCTGGTGCTCACCGCCGCGGCGCCGCTCGCCCTGGCCTGTCACGCGTTGCCGCAGACCGATGGCCTGGCCAGGTTGTGGTGGCGCGGCTACGGCGGTTGTCTGGCCACGCCGGTGCTGCAGGCGCTGATGCTGCAGGCCGGCCAATGGATGCTGCTGGACCCACGGCACATGCTGCCCGCGCTGGGATTGCCCATTGACCCCGGGCCGGTGCTGAACCTGTTCGTGGTCATGGTGCTGCTCTGGTACACGGTCAAGATCCCCGGCCTGGTCGGCCGGTTCGTGTCGCAGTCCGGCCGCAGCACCAGCTTCATCGGCGCGGTCGTACGGGTCGTGGTCGTCCAGCAGCTGGCCAAGGCGATCCCCGGCATCGGGCGGGCGGCCCGATGACCGGCACCCGCGACGACGACGCGGTCCGCGCCCGCATGCCCGCAGACGTGGACGCACCCGACAAAGTCCTTTATGGACTGACCTTCCGGCAGCTGGCAATTCTCGCCGTCGCCGCGGTGATCTTCTACGGCGGCTGGCGGTCGCTGCACACCCTACTGCCGGTGCCGGTCCTGCTCGGTGCCTGCGTGGTGCTCGGCGGCCTGGTGTTCGGCCTGGCCGTCGGGCGCCGCGACGGACTTCCGATGGACCAGTGGCTGCTCGCCTCGATCCGCCACAGCCGGGCACCCAAGGCGCTGTCCACGACCGACACCCGCAGCCGCACTCCCGGCTGGGTGGACGGTTCCGCCGGGCGGATGCCGCTGCCGGCCCCGCTGAAACTACCCGCGACCGCGATCGCCGACGACGGCGAGATCGCCCTGCCCGGCGCGCCGGCGGCGATCGTCGCCGCCACCACCGTCAACCTCGCCCTACGCACCCCGGGCGAGCAGCAGGCACTGGTCGACACCTTCGGTCGCTGGCTCAACTCCCTGTCCACGCCGACGCAGGTGGTGGTCTCCGCCCAGCCGGTCGACCTGGCCAGCCACGCCACCGGCCTGGACGCGACCGCCCACCGGCTGCCGCACCCGGCGCTGGAGGCAGCCTGCGCCGACCACGCCCGCTTCCTCGACGACCTGGCACAGCGGCGCGATCCGCTGCGCCGGCAGGTCCTGATCGTCACCCGCGCTCCGGCCGGCGGACGGGGCGGGCACGCCGCCCGCCGCCGCGCCGACGACACCGTCCGGTCGCTGTCCGGCCTCGGGGTGACCACCCGCGCACTGGACGGCGACGCCGCGACCGCGGCGATCGCGGCCTGCGCCGACCCGTACCGGCCGGCCCGCACGGGTGGGCTGGCCGCCCCCGACGCGGTCATCACCGGTGCTACCCCGGTCCGCCCCCGTAGAAAGAAGGCAACGTCATGAACGGACTCCTACGCCGTCGAACCGCCCGCGACCGTGATGGTCCGGCCACCTCCACCAGCGGGGTGGCCGGGGTGGTCGCACCCGCGTCGGTGGAGGTCACCCCCCGCTTCCTGCGGGTCGGGGACGGGTACGCGGCCACCCTGGTGGTGACCGGGTATCCCGCCGAGGTCGGGCCCGGCTGGTTGGAGCCGCTGCTGGCCTGGCCGGGCCGCCTCGACCTGGCCCTGCACATCGACCCGCTGCCCGCCCCCGTCGCCGCGTCACGGCTGCGCACCCAGCGCGCCCGACTCGAATCCTCCCGACGGGCCGACGGGGAGAAGGGCAAGCTGGCCGACCCGTACGTCGAGGCGGCGGCCGAGGACGCCGCTGACCTGGCCCAGCGGCTCGCCCGCGGCGCGGCGAAGCTCTTCAGGGTCGGCCTGTACCTCACGGTGCACGCCCGTACCGAGCCTGAGCTGCTCGAGGCGTGCACCCAGGTGAAGGCAGCCGCCGCGTCCACCCTGATCGAGGTACAGCCGGCGACCTGGCGACACCTGGCCGGCTGGACCACCACCCTGCCCCTGGCCACCGACTCGCTGCAGATGCTGCGCACGATGGACACCCAGGCATTGGCCGCCGCGTTCCCACTAGCCAGCCCGGACCTGCCGGCGCCGTTGCCGGGGGATCCTCCGGTGACCGGCGGGGTGCTCTACGGCGTCAACCCCGCCTCCAACGGCATCGTGTGGTGGGACCGGTGGACCTGCGAGAACTACAACTCCGTCGTCCTGGCCAGAAGCGGCGCCGGCAAGAGCTACTTCGTGAAATTGGAAGTGCTCCGCAACCTGTACCAGCGCGTCCAGGTTTCCATCGTGGACCCCGAGGACGAGTACCTGCGGCTCGCCGACGCCGTCGGCGGCACCGTCGTACGGCTCGGCCTGCCCGGAGTAAAGATCAACCCCCTCGACTTGCCGGTCGGGGACCACCGGCCGGACACCCTGACCCGCCGCGGGCTGTTCCTGCACACCGTCATCTCCGTGCTGATCGGACAGCCGCCACCACCGGCCGAACGGGCCGCCCTGGACCGAGCGATCCTGGCCGTCTACCGCCACGCCGGGATCACCGCCGACCCGCACACCCACAAACGACCGGCGCCGCTACTCAAAGACCTGGTCGGCTGCCTGGAAACCGACCAGGAACCGGCCGCGGCGCAACTCGCCGCCCGGCTGGCCCCCTGGGTGCACGGCTCGTTCGCCGACCTGTTCAACGGGCCCACCACCCACGCCCCGGTCGGGCATCTCGTGGTGTGGAGCCTGCGGCACCTGCCCGACGAGCTGCGCACCATCGGCACCCTGCTCGCCCTCGACCACATCTGGCGCCAAGTCGACCTGCCCCGCCAATACCGGGCGACATCGACGGCGCCGGTGCGGCGTCTCGTCGTGGTCGACGAGGCGTGGCTGCTGATGCGCGACGGCGAAGGCGCCAAGTTCCTGTTCCGGATGAGCAAGGCGGGCCGCAAACGGTTCGCGGGGCTGACCGTGGTCACCCAGGACGTCGCGGACGTGCTGGGCACCGATCTCGGCCAGGCGGTGGTGTCCAACGCCGCCACGCAAGTGCTGCTCAAACAGGCCCCGCAGGCGATCGACGCGGTCGGCGACGCCTTCGGTCTGACTGCCGGGGAACGCCGGCTGCTGCTGGGCGCCAGGCAGGGCCAGGGGCTGCTCATCTCGGGCATCGCCCGCACCGGCTTCGAGTCGATCAGCTCGGAGCAGGAGCACGCCCTATGTACGACAAACCCCGCCGACCTGATCGGCGACGACGAGGATGAGGACGACCTGTGACACCCCCACCCCAGATACCTCTGTATACCGCGACCGTGTCGGCGCCCGCCCCGCAAGGGACGGGCGCCGAACTGCTTTCCGCCGCCCATCCGGACCTGTCGCCGCCGGCCAGCTGGGTCTGGACCGCCGGAGTGTGGGCCATCGACCGGCCGTGGCTCGCCGCGGTCGCCGCCGCCGGCCTCGTCGGGTGGATCGCCGGCCGCAACCTGCTCGCCTCCTGGCGGCACCGCAGGCACGCCGCCGGGGCCCGCCTGGTCACCATCGCCCCGCCGCCCGAGGTGGACCCGCACAGCTCGGCCGCGTTCCTCGCCAACCTCGCCGGCACGCTGACCCCCTCGCGGCGGCGACGCCTGCTCTACGGCACCCCGCATGTGGCGTGGCAGTACACCTGGGCCGGGCGGCAGCTGCTCATCTCGATCTGGGTGCCCGGCAGCGTCCCCCAGGGGGCCGTCGAGGCCGCCGTGCGCGGCGCGTGGCCCGGCGCCGCCTGCACCACCGACGATGCGGCAGATCCGATCCCCGCCGACGCGGTGGCGGCCACCGGCGGGCACCTGTCCCCGACGGCGGCCGAGTGGCTGCCGTTCAACACCGACCACGAAGCCGACCCGCTGCGCGCGCTGATGGCCGCCGGCGCCCAGCTCCGCGACGGCGAGTACGCCTGCGTGCAGATCCTGGCCCGCCCGGCGTCACCACGCCGCGCGGCACGGGCCCGGCGGGCCGCCGGACGGCTGCGCGACGGCAAGACCGCCATCCCGACGATCAACCCCGCCGCACCGCTGCTCTGGCTGATCGAGGCGTTCCTGCCCGGCAAGATCAGCACCCGCACGACCGCGGCGACCCAGCAACGCCGCGACCCGATGGTCGAGCGGGACGTGCGGGCCATCCTCGACAAGACCTCCCACGTGCTGTGGGAGACCGGCATCCGCTACGCGGTCGCCGCCACCGGCCACCGCTCGGGTGCAAGACCGGACAACCGGCTGCGCGGGATCGCCGACGCGGTCGCCTCCGCCTTCGCCGTGCACGCGGGCCGTAACCGCCTCTCCCATCGCACCCGCATGCGCCACCCGGTCGCGGTGCTCGCCGCCCGCCGGCTCGGCCCCGGATTCCTCACCGCCGCCCCGGAACTGGCCGCCCTCGCCGCGCTGCCGCAGGACCTGGCCGTGCCCGGCCTGGACCGTGCGCGGGCCAAGTCCATGCCCGCCCCGGTCGCCGTGCCCACGGGCGGACGCGGGGTCACCGTGCTCGGCGACGCCGAGATCGGCGGCCACCCGGTCGCTCTGGCCGTGCCCGACGCCCGGTACCACATGCACATGGTCGGCTCCACCGGCTCCGGCAAGACCACGCTGCTCGCGAACATGATCGTCGACGGGATCCTCGCCGGGCGGGGCACCGTGGTCATCGACCCGCACGGCGACCTCGTCACCGACATCCTCGACCGGCTGCCCGCCTCGGTCGCCGACCGGGTGGTGCTGTTCGACCCAGACCAGCCCAACCCGCCGACCCTCAACCCCCTCGAAGGCCTGGACCACGACCTGATCACCGACAACCTCGTGAGCATCTTCGGCTCCATCTTCGTCAAGGCGTGGGGGCCGCGCATGGACGACGTCATGCGCGTGTCGTGTCTGACGCTGCTCAAGCACGCCAACGTCACCCTGCAGCACATCCCACCCCTGTTGACCTCCGCGCAGTTCCGCTCCGAGATGACCGTCGACCTCGACGACCCGGAAGGTTTGGACGGGTTCTGGGGCTGGTACGACGAGATGACCCCCGCCCTGCGCTCGCAGGTCATCGGCCCGGTCCTCGCCCGGCTGCGCTCGTTCCTGCTGCGCGACTTCGTGAAACGCTCGATGCGGTTCCCGAAGTCCAGCTTCGACATGGGCCAGGTCCTCGACGGCGGGGTGCTGCTGGTCCGCATCCCCAAGGGCATGCTCGGCGAGGACACCAGCCGGCTGCTCGGCTCGCTGATCCTGGCCAAGGTGTGGCAGGCCGCCACCGCCCGCGCCGCCATCCCGGTCGACCAGCGCCGCGACTGCCAGGTCGTGCTCGACGAGTGCCAGAACTTCCTCACCCTCGCCAGCAGCCTCGACACGATGCTGGCTGAAGCCCGCAAATATCGGCTATCCATGGTGTTGGCGCACCAGGACCTGGCCCAGTTCCCCAAGGAACTGCTCGCCGCAGTGTCCGCCAATGCCCGCAACAAGGTGTACTTCACCTGCAGCCCGGAGGACGCGCGGATCCTGGCCCGGCACACCATGCCCGAGCTCGACGAGCACGACCTCAGCCACATGGACGCCTACACCGCCGTCACCCGCCTCGTGGTGGCGGGCCGACAGACACCGGCGTTCACCATGCGCACCCGCCCGCCCCGCCCCGTGGTCGGCGAGGCGACCGCGATCCGCACGGCCGCCGCCGCCGCGGTGCCCGACCAGGACACCAGCGCCGTCGACGAGTTGGTCAAGCGGCTGACGAAGCGGGAGAAGGACCGGGCCCGTCGCCGCAAGACCACCGCGTCGGGCACTGCCGAGGGCACGTCCGATGCGGACGGGTCGCGGTCCGGGTCGGGTCAACCGTCGCGTGACCGGTCGCGTCGCAAGCCGACATCTGGGCCTGACAGATCGTCCTGACCTGGTCTGTCAGTGCCGCACGTGCCCCCTTTCCGCCTTCTCCGGCGTCTCCTGCTGCCTCAGACACCCTCCGATAGGAGGGCACCGTCTTCGCCCTAGGAGTACTTCTGATGTATCGCCGTGTCCCGCTTCCATCTACCACACCCGATCCTCTGTCTGTCTATCGTCGTCTCACTCCCCGTGATCGTCTTCTGCTGTCCTGGCTGGCCGAGCACTACCTGCTGTCCACCGACCAGATCCACCGGGCCCTGTTCACCGCGCGGCGCACCGCGCAGATGCGGCTGACGATCCTGCACCGGCTGCAGGTCGTGCACCGGTTCGCGTTCGCCGCCGCCGACGGTGGCCCGGAAACCTCCTACCTGTACACCCTCGGCCCCGTCGGGCTGCGCCGACACCCGCAGGCGTTCAGCGACCCCGACAACCTCAAGCTCAAGGCGCCCCGGTCCAGCACGGAACGGGCCGAGCGGATCGTGAACAGCCGGCGCCTTCACCACCTGCTCGGCGTCAACCAGTTCTTCGTCGACCTGCACGCGCGGACCCGCACGAACGACGGCTCGGTCCTGCTGCGCTGGTGGTCCGAGCAGCACGCCACCGCCGTGCACAACCGAGCCAAGATCTTCCCCGACGGGCACGGCATCTGGCACGCCGACGGCACGACGGTCGGGTTCTTCCTCGAACACGACCGCGACACCGAGGACCTCGCCCGCGTGGTGCGCAAACTACGTGGATACGAGCGCCTCGCCCGCTACGGGCCCCGCCTGCCGGTCCTGCTCTGGGTGCCCAACGAGCGCCGGGAGACCAGCCTGCTGCGGATCCTGCACGGGGTGCCCACCCTGATGCCGGTGGCCACCGCCGTGCACAGCGACGACCCCGCCGGGCCGGTCTGGGCGCTGACCTCCGACCCGTTCCGCCGCCGGCACCTGCACGAGCTGCCCAACGACCCCGGCCCTGACGGCTACCCCGACCCGTCCGGCGTCGAGCCGGACGACGACCTCGGCGACGACTTCGACGACGAGTCCTTCGACGAAGACGAGCTCGCCGACACCTGACAGACACCGCCGGTATCTGTCATCGCATCGCACGCCCGCGTTGACAGATTTCCCGATCTGACAACGCAACGACTGTTTTCGATGAATGTCTGACAGTGCAGGTCAGCGCCCTGCGCGGTGCAATGCGTAGACGCTGGGCTGACAGATCAGACCGCTACCGTTTCGGCAACACACCCCCCATATATATCTCCACCCCGGTTCGGTCCCACCTGACCCCACCGCCGCACCAGCGGCGCGTCACGCCCACCCGCCTTCGGGCCGGTCGGCACTCGCGCCACGCGGCGACCGCCAGGTCGCACCCGACCACCAGCACCACCCCCATTCCAACAGCCGACCCACGCACCCAGTGGGCCGGTCATTGCTGCGTGCCTTGCACGCCGCACCGAAGATCCGAGGAGGACCTGTCATGGCCGCTATCCCCAACCCCAACAGCACCGGCAAGACCGGAAAGGCCCCTGCGGTCGTCGCGACCATCCGCACGATGGTGGTCTGCGTGCCCGACGAGCTGCCCCGCGAGTCGCTTGCGACCCGCCAGCTCGACCAGCACTTCCGTGTCTCCGGAAGCCTGTACGCCCGGTTCTGGGCCAAGCCGACCATCCACATCTGGGAGCGCAAGCACCTGTTCGACCTTCGCAAGGCCGAGAAGAACCAGCCGGCCTACTGCGCGGGCGGACCTGCGCGGCTGCTCAACCTGGCCGGCATGCACGTCGCCGCCGGCATGGGCGCGGGTATGCGTCACCAGACGTGGCAGCAGGCTGTACACGGCACCAGGCCGGCCACTCCGTGGGCGGACTTCGAGGCCAGGAACCTGGAGAACCCTGCCAAGTTCCCGCTCGACGACATGGCTGCCGCGTTCTACAGCCAGCCCCGGGTCAACGCGATGCGGATGCACAACGCCGCCTACACCGGCGTGCCGCTGGCCCTGGAGGAGCTGGAGATCTTCCAGGCGGGTCCCACCGCCTACCAGCACTACAGCGCCTGTACCGCGGTCGTCGGTGACGCCCTGCTCAGGCTCGACGGCACCCAGCTGGCCCC
>NZ_QHHV01000619.1:0-666 GCF_003947245.1 Actinoplanes sp. ATCC 53533
CTGAGGAACGCTTCCACCACGGCGACGACGTCTGCATCGTATGCACCTCCACTCTGGAGTTGGGCATCGACGTGGGCGACCTTGACCGGGTGTTGCAGGCCGAGGCGCCAGACACCGTGAGCTCGTTCCTGCAGCGCATGGGCCGAACCGGGCGGCGCACCGGCCAGGCGGCGAACACCACGTTCTTCTGCGAAACCACCGACGGCGTCGTCCAGGCGATCGCCCTAGTCGAGCTGGCGAAGGCGGGCTGGGTCGAATCGGTTCAGGTGGAGGACCGCTGCTGGCCGGTACTCATCCACCAACTCCTAGCCATGTCACTGGCCAGCGATGGGATCACTGCCGTGACCGCCTGGGAGCACCTTTCGCATGTACCGGACTTCCGGGGTATCCGCCAGGCCGAGTTCGAACGCCTAATCAGCTGGATGTTGCGAGACGACGCGTTGCGAATCGCAGGTGGCCGCCTGGTCCTCGGTCCCAAGACGGAGCGCCGATTCGGGCGCAAGAACTTCATGGACCTCTACGCGGTCTTCTCCAGCCCGCAGACCTACACGGTCCAGACCGTGGGTGGACAAGCCCTCGGTTCGCTGAATCAGGCGTTCGTCGACCGGCTCGTCGATGGAGTCAGCAGTTTCCTGCTTAGCGGACGCGCGTGGGCGGTCCTGGTCG
>NZ_QHHV01000620.1:0-676 GCF_003947245.1 Actinoplanes sp. ATCC 53533
ACTGCAGTGACATGACACTGTCCGGATTGGACTGGTGACCGATCTTGAGGCTGCCGAGGTCGTCGGTATAGGAATAGGTCAGCGGGGCCAGCGCCGTGTCGTTCGCGGAGCCCTGCATAGCGACAATCGCCTGGTTCCGGGTCGCCGGCTGCGGAACCGCGTTCGGCGAAGCAGTGGGCGGATAGGTGAACTGATCGGTCAGGTCGGTCGCCGAGGTTCCGCAGGTCTTTTGGATCAGCGGCGCGTTGTTCTGCGTGTTGTCGGGAGCGATGCTCAGACACAGCCGGCTGCTCTCCGCCACAATTCGAAACGTCGGCTTGCCGGGGACCGAACGGAATCGCCACTGGTCGTTCGTCCCCGCCGCGGTGCACGGATGATGCACGATCGGAGTGTTGGCCGTCATCAGATTGTTCTTGACGGTGACGCAGCCATCTATCACCCGGGTAGCGGGATTGAACCGCCCGATATGGTACGTACCGTCATTCAACGGGACAACCGCCAGGCCTTGAGAGAGCTCCGTAGCGCCAGCGCAGTCGGTCTGCGTAACCGGCCTATTGTCATTCGCATCGGGCACGGCACGTAGGTCGTAGGTGAGACATCGTCCGGTGTAGGCGGCCTTCACCCTGATTCCAAAGTCCAGACGCGGAGCCGCCGACACTTGAGTAGCCGGCACAAT
>NZ_QHHV01000621.1:0-585 GCF_003947245.1 Actinoplanes sp. ATCC 53533
GCAGATTGCCGTCGGGCATGGTGGTGAACTGCGGATAGGTCATGACGGCCATGTCGCGTCCGGCGAGGCTGTTCTGCACGGCGCCGAAGATGCCCGGTGACCAGGCGGCGGTGTCCGGTGCGGTCGCGATGCCGGCCACCGACTTGCGGTAGCGGAAACGCTGGGCATGCATGTCGAACGAGAGGTGGATGCTTCCGTCCTCGTGCGAGAGCCCGATGCTGATCACATTGTGTGAATCAGTGGTGGTGGTGCGATAGTCCGTCAGGCGAATGGTCTGCCACGTGCCGTTCGTCGGACGCCGGGAGACGTTGACATAGCCCTCCTCGTCCCAGAACGCCGCGTATTGCCATCGGCGATGCGAGACGATGCCGTCCTGCTGGAATGATTCGCCGTTCATCAATCCCGTGTAGCTCTCCGCGGTGCGGCCCTGGGTGGTCAGCGTGGTCGTGGTCGGCGTGTTCACCGTCGGGGACGCGGCCGAGGCCGGCGAGCTGAAGGTGACGATCAGCAGGAGCCCGACCAGCACCGCGCCGGCTCTGCAACGTTTCAAGACCGTCATCGAAGATCCCCCTCGTAGTGCGCACC
>NZ_QHHV01000622.1:0-682 GCF_003947245.1 Actinoplanes sp. ATCC 53533
TCCGCGGCCGACAGCATCCGGGAGATCAACCCGCTGGTAAACGTGGTCATCCACAACACCGCGCTGGACCGTGACAACGTCAAGGAGATCTTCAGCCAGTACGACCTGATCGTCGACGGCACCGACAACTTCGCGACCCGTTACATGGTCAACGACGCCGCGGTGCTGCTCGGCAAGCCGTACGTCTGGGGTTCGATCTACCGCTTCGACGGCCAGGCGTCGGTGTTCTGGGAGGAGCACGGTCCCTGCTACCGCTGCCTCTACCCCGAGCCGCCTCCGCCCGGCATGGTCCCGTCCTGCGCCGAGGGTGGCGTCCTGGGCGTGCTCTGCGCGTCGATCGGCTCGATCCAGGTCAACGAGGCGATCAAGCTGATCACCGGCATCGGCGAGCCGCTGGTCGGCAGGCTGATGGTCTACGACGCCCTCGAGATGGAATACCGCAAGATCAAGGTTCGCAAGGACCCGAACTGCGCGCTCTGCGGTGAGAACCCGACGGTCACCGACCTCCTCGAAGACTACGAGGACTTCTGCGGCGCGGTCTCCGAGGAGGCGCAGGAGGCGACCCTCAACGCGACGATCACGGCGCGCGAGCTCAAGGACTGGCAGGACGCGGGCAAGGACGTGTTCCTCGTCGACGTTCGCGAGCCCGCCGAGTACGAGATCGTCAGCATCCCGGGCGCGA
>NZ_QHHV01000623.1:0-661 GCF_003947245.1 Actinoplanes sp. ATCC 53533
CTTGAGTTCCGTCTCCGTCTCCGTCACTGTCTTGGTCTTCTCGTGCACTGCGGTGACTTTGGTGTGCATGGAGCCGATGTCAAACGCCGATTGCAGCCTGCTGATGGCGTACTCCCGCATCGGCTCTGCGTCCGCCTGGTTGATCAGGTGATTGCTGAGCAGATCCTGCAGGATCTGTCTTGCTCGGTCATATTCGTCCCGCTGGCCCGCGTGCAGCATGTCGACGACAGTCTTGATGTCGTCCGGGTGATCAAGCAGATGCAGCATGACGACGTTGTAGCCGCCCTCGGCGACCGCGGTCCGGTAGAAGCTGACTCGCTGGTTCTTGAGGGCTAGTTCGTGCCGAGCGGCCATCGCATCGAGCTGGTGGGCATGCTCGGCACGAGTCCGCTCGACCAGGCTTCGGTGCTCCTCCTGCCCGCGCTCCAATGCCCCTTGCAAGAGGGCCAGTTCTTTCGTCCGCTCGGAGTCGATGCGAGCGGCCATGTGCCGTCCTGCTGCCTCGTCGCACAGGACGTTCACCGAGAGCAGGTTCAGCCGCAACCCCTGGCCGATGTCCCGGATCTTCCGCTCCAGGCAGTCGCTCATGTCCTGCTCGGCGCTACCTGAAGTCTCGATGCCATGCCGTCTGCTGATTCCTCGCAGCAGGTGGTCGAGATAG
>NZ_QHHV01000624.1:0-662 GCF_003947245.1 Actinoplanes sp. ATCC 53533
AGTCGGTGATCGGGTTGGTCGAGCCGCTGGGTTCACCGGCGTTGGTGGTCTGGTCGAGCGGCCACTCGGGGGCCCACATTATGTCCATCATGACGACGGCCGCGGCGGCGACGCGCAGTTGGAGGTCATCGCCGAAGGCATCGAAACCTACGACCAACAGCAAGTGCTCGGCTAGTACGGCAGCCGGTGCGTCCAGTGATTGAGAGGTGATCGTTCAGCGGTCGTGTCTTGGTCTGAAGCTCGTCGTTGCTTGCCGGTGTGAGTCCGGTCCGCCGGGCGGCGTCTGGGCGAGGTCGAGCGCGATGCTGATGATCGTCTGGTAGACGGTCAGCAACGCGTAGACCTCTTGGGTCGATGTCGCTCGGGTGCTGGGAGCGCAGGACCCGACCGTTGAGCATCGACGACTTGATCGACAGGTCGTGGTTTCATTCCGCTGGTGAGGCTGGCTTCTCTGTGGGCGGCCTCGCGACCGGCGTGGCCTGCGGGAGGGATGCGACGGATTCGGTGGCTGCTGCCGCGTCACTGGACGCCGTCATCTTCAGGAGGGGGAGTGAGGCGATGAGTGTTCCGGCGGCGAGGAGAATGCTCAGGACGCCGACGCCCGTGTTGTCCATGATCGCGCCGACGGCCAGGGGGTCGGTGCCTGCGCCGAGTGTCCCGCT
>NZ_QHHV01000625.1:0-725 GCF_003947245.1 Actinoplanes sp. ATCC 53533
TCCGCCGGGAGTAGACCATCTGCCCGCCGGCGGAACCGTCAGGAATTTCCGGCAGATACTTAAAGTGGGCGATGGCGTTTTCACCCGGAGTCAACTGCGCGCTGCCATCTTCAAACTGTTCGATCCTTACCGAGAGCAGTCTTGCCGCCTGCGCACCCAGAAGAAGCTGCGCGGATCCCAACGACACGGCCAGCGGCTCGACGACCAGGAGTTCATAGCGTCCGGCCGCATCGAACCCGGCACCGCCGACCTCGGCGATTTTGAAGGGTCGCCAGGTGCCGACAAGCTGACGGCCGCCGACCAGCGACGCCACGCGGGCGATGTTGCTGCGTTCATCGCCGGTCAAGCCCGCGACGTCGGGAATCACCACGGGTACAGCCGTGACCGTCTGGATCACTGCCAGGCTCCGAACGAAGCGCACCATCGCGCCCGGCACCAACGGCTCGCTCATCGTCAGAGCCGCAAGATCGATGAAGGGCCCGTACGCGCCAGCGAACTGAAGCCGGTTCGGAGCGGCCAGACACCCGGCGAACTGGACGGCGTCGTGCACCGCGCTCGCCTCCCGCCCGGCGAGCCCTTCGATCCGGAAGTCCGCGTTGGTCGCACCGGTAGTGGTGTCGACGAGGAACTCTGCGGTCAAGGTCCCGGTGACGTCGGTGCCGCGAGACCACATCCCACCGGCCCTGTTCGCCGTCTCCATGTTGAACAGGCACTCCGCCACTGGG
>NZ_QHHV01000626.1:0-695 GCF_003947245.1 Actinoplanes sp. ATCC 53533
CGCCGGCCGGGATACCCTGCGCGCCTTCGGCCGAGCCGTCGACAGCCGTCACCAGGTTCGGATCACCGCCGTAGCCCGTCGTCGACGACGGTCCTCGGCTTGGTCGACGAGCTGCGATCGTTGGTGCCGTACCGCACTGGACCCGTGGCTGTCGTCGCAGTGATCGTGCCAGCCGCCAGGGAGATGACCGGCCTGTCCTGCACCGACGCCGCGGAGGTCTGCGGCTGCCCGCCACGATCCGGTCCCGGTCGCCTATGCCCGCGACGACCTGGTCGCCGATGTGAGCGAATCGCCGAGCACGACGGCAGGGCCGTTGACCCGAGCTGACCTTCCTCCGAGACCGATGGCCGGCAACGGCGAATAGACGTCGGGACTGATCGCCCCGTGTGTTGATCGCGCATTCAGGATGATGCTTTGGCACGTGTGAACACGTAGACGGCGTGCTCGACCTCGGGTGGAAGCACGAGCCGGCTGAGTTCTTCGTCGACGACGAGGTCGAACCCGGTCTGGCTTCGGTAGGCCGTCCAGTTGCCGGTACTCGCGTGGTGTCGTGACCCGATGACGATGTAGCGTTGGACACTGGGTGCGGTGAACACGTGGTGTTCGAACGGGTTTCCCGCAGGCGGCCAGGAGCACACGACGACCTGCGGTTGATGGATACGTAGGGCGGTACGGGCGTCCTGCTGCAGCACGGT
>NZ_QHHV01000627.1:0-695 GCF_003947245.1 Actinoplanes sp. ATCC 53533
GCGGGGCTCGTGTGGCCTTGTTGGCACTGCTCGGCTTGGTGCGTCAGCTGAACGCTGTTGGCATTGCTCGGCTTGGTGCGTGGGCTGAGCGTTGGGGAAATCGCTTGGCGGGTCCGTCTATCGTGTTGCGCATCATGATCTACCGATTTCATTCGCAGCTTTCCTGGACCGTTTCGGCACTCGTCGCGACTGCGGGCGTGCTCGTGCTTGGCGCGCCCGCGCAGGCAGCCACCACTGGGGTCGCGGCGGTGGCCAGTGCCACCAAGGTGACCTTTGCCGCCGGGTCAGGTCAGGCCAACGCGATCACGGTGACCCGCTCTGGCCGGGTCGTCGTCATCGACGACAAGGTGACGATCAAGCCCGGCAGGGGCTGTAAGCGGGTCGGCAGCGACAAGACCCGGGTGAAGTGCACGACCACGTCGAACCCCGCGCTCGTCACCGTCAGCACCGGAAACAAGAACGACGTCATCACCAACAAGACCGGCATCCCGATGACCGCCAACGGCGGCAGCGGCGACGACATCATCGTCGGTGGCAGCGCCCGCGACGCGGTGCTCAACGGCAGCACCGGTAACGACAAGGTTTACGGCGGGGCCGGCAACGACGACCTCTACGGCGGCACCGGCAACGACAAGCTTTACGGCGGCAGCGGCAACGACGAGCTCGACGGCCTGGCCGGCGCCGACTACCTGGGC
>NZ_QHHV01000628.1:0-695 GCF_003947245.1 Actinoplanes sp. ATCC 53533
GACGTGCTTGCGCCCGTCGTGCACCGCGATCGTGTGCCCGAGCATGTCGGGAATGATCGTCGAGCGCCGCGACCAGGTCTTGATGACGTTCTTCGAGTTCTTCTCGTTCTGGACTTCCACCTTCTTGAGCAGGTGGTCGTCGACGAACGGGCCTTTCTTCAGGCTGCGAGGCATCTCTTAACTCCCGTTATCCGCGCTTGCGGGTGGCGTAGCGGCGGCGAACGATCATGCGGTCGCTCTCCTGGCCCTTGCGGCGGGTGCGGCCCTCGGGCTTACCAGCCGGGTTAACCGGGTGGCGACCACCGGAGGTCTTACCCTCACCACCACCGTGCGGGTGGTCGACCGGGTTCATGGCGACGCCACGGACGGTCGGGCGCTTGCCCTTCCACCGCATGCGGCCGGCCTTGCCCCAGTTGATGTTCGACTGCTCGGCGTTGCCGATCTCGCCGACCGTGGCACGGCAGCGGATGTCGACGCGCCGGATCTCGCCGGAGGGCATACGCAGCGTGGCGTACGCACCCTCGCGACCCAGCAGCTGGATACCGACGCCGGCCGAACGCGCCAGCTTGGCGCCACCGCCGGGACGAAGCTCCACACCGTGGACCGTCGTACCGACCGGAATGTTGCGCAGCGGCAGGTTGTTGCCCGGCTTGATGTCCGAGCCGACACCCGACTCGACCCGGTCGCCCTGCTTC